>SKTQ01000110.1 GCA_007122505.1 Bacteroidales bacterium
CATCCGCGCTCGCCGCAGGCGATCCGTGGTATCCGCGTTCCCTTATCTAACGTCGCTTAAGTCACTTAAGTCCCTTAAGTCCCTAAAGCTCCGGCTTCACCACTACTCCTTTGCGCCTTTTGCGCGCCAACCTTTCGCGGCCTTCGCGAGGAACACAAACCGCAAAAAGAATAATCTGGTTATGAAATAAAAAAAGCCATTAACAAAATAATAACTACCTTTGCGGCGATAATTACGAGTTGGGTTTTTTCTTTGCCCGTTTTACGAAATGCACACACGTTGTGCCGCACTGTCTAATCTCTCCACCTCATTTTACGATTATCCTTGAAATCGCCTGTGTTATCACGGGCCAAAATCTTAATGTATAGAATTATTTTATGAAGACATTTGAAAGTCTTGGTTTGACCATGCCGGTTTTGCAGGCATTAAAAAGCAAAGGATACACAACACCCACCCCGGTACAGGAACAGGCAATACCCCTGATCCTCCAGGGGAAAGACATATTTGGCAGTGCCCGCACGGGCACCGGCAAAACGGCCGCGTTCGCGCTGCCATTGTTACACATTTTGTCCAACAAGCAAAGGGTCGCAAAACACGCCCGCGCACTCGTGCTGGCACCAACAAGGGAGCTGGCGCAGCAGATCGGTGAAAGCTTCCGTGTGTACGGACAAAACACCAAGCTAAAGCATACCATTATTTATGGCGGCGTTTCACAGCAGGTGCAGGTTGCCTCCCTGAAAAAAGGTACCGACATCATCATTGCCACACCCGGCCGGCTTCTGGATCTTATCCAGCAAAAGTATATCAGTCTGCATGCCATCGAACACTTAGTGCTCGACGAGGCCGACCGGATGCTGGATATGGGATTTATCCATGATATCAAAAAAATCCTGGGACATCTCCCTGCCGAAAGACAAACGCTGATGTTCTCAGCCACGCTGTCAGCCGACGTTAAAAAGCTGGCTGCCGGCATTTTGAATGACCCCTGCCACATGGCCATTGATCCCGTAGAGCAAGAATCTGCCCAGACCAGTGAAAAGGTCTATTTCATTGACCGTACAGCCAAACTGAAACTGTTGCATCACCTTGTGACAAATGAAGGCATCGGGCGTTCGCTGGTTTTTACCCGCACAAAACGTGGAGCCGACAAACTGGTAAAAATGCTTGCACGCAACGGAATCATGGCACAGGCCATACACGGAAACAAATCGCAGTCGCAACGCTTGCACGCTTTGAAACAGTTCAAGGATAACAAGTTGCGTATGCTCGTGGCAACCGACGTTGCCTCACGGGGTATCGATGTGCACGACCTTTCGCATGTGATCAATTACGACATTCCCGAACAGACAGAAACCTATACCCACCGCATCGGCCGAACAGGCAGGGCCGGGAAAGAGGGTTCGGCCTATTCGTTCTGCAGCCCCGAAGAAAAATCATACCTCAGGGATATCCAGAAGTTTACTGGTAAGATGATACCTGTAGCCGTACATCCTTATTAGGTTTTTTTTAAATTTATTGATGAGAAAAATATCCGCAAAGGCCCTGAAAACGGGCCTGCGGATGTTTATTCGGCCAGTTTGTATATCCTGATGTAATCCACCAGGAACTCGGAATAATAATCCTTGCCCAGCTCTGCCAGTCCCGCACGCCGGATACTGTTGTTGATCACCACCCACATGGGCTGACTGAACCACTGGTCCAGTATTTCCCGGTCGTCGAAACGAAATACCAGCACGCCGTTGGTATAAAAGGCGATCTCTTCCGGTGTCCATTCAACGGCAAACTCATAAAACGCCCTGCCGATATTCCGGGGGCGGTCTATCCTTATCGGCCAGGCACCCATCTGCACAGGCGCATCCCTGGGCCCCCAATGCAGGTTGATTTCCTGGAAAATAACCTCCGTGCCCGACTCCCTTCCATAAGCCTCTATTACATCTATCTCAGGAGGCCACGGACGACCCCACAACCAGAAGGCCGGCCAGCTATGCACGGCATAAGGCAGGGTCATCCTGCATTCGAACCGGCCATATTGCTGTTCAATAAAATTATAAGACGACAACTTGCTCACCTCATAGGGAAATTCAATCACAGAATCCAACTGGTAAACATATAACTCCCTGGGATTATACCTTACGGTAAATGCAGCATATCCACCCTCCCGCAATTCCGGTGGCCCGTAATACACATTCAGCCGGCGCGGATGATACAAATGCCGGTCACCGATTCGCCAATGGTTTTCATCACCTTTAGCATTCCAGGAAACACGGTCAAAAGTCTCATTCAACACCAGCACAAAACCCTCCTTCTCCGGTGGCGACCAATTTGTCAGCATTGCCCGGTTAAATGTCCGGTAATATCCATACCTGAATCGCAACAAACTGTTTTGGGTTTCACAGGCCGCAAACAGGATCAGAAAGAAAACCATCAAAGGAATCGCCCTGTATTTTTGCATGCTGTCAGATTAGGGATGGGTAAATATGTGAGAAAATGAACGACTGAAAACCAGGCTTTTTTGAAACCTGTCCATATTTATGACTTCCTGTTCTTTAGCACCCAGTATAATCCTTTTATATTCGGTTTCATTTCCGGGATGATCATTTGGATAGCGATCATCTCAATCACAGAGAGGATGGCCCAGCTGATCATTATGTAATAAAATACCGGTGAAAAGCCAAAGAAAAAAAGCACAAAGAAGAAAGCACCCTGCAGGTAACCGCCGATTTTGGTGGCATAGGTGTGCAACATCGACATTTTTCCAAATTTAATGAATGAATGCAGCAAGGCGATCACGCCCAAAAATATAAAGGTGAACAGGCTAAACAGATAAGGTTGTATCTCCGCCATCTTAAAAACAAGCAATCCGGAAAAAGCCAGCGCGTAGGTTACCTTATCGGCAATGGAGTCCATTCGGGCGCCAAAATCTGTATGCTGGTTCAGCTTCCTGGCCAGGATGCCATCCAATGCGTCCGTCACCAAATTGATGATGATAAAGACCACAAAAAGCGTTTCCTTTCCGGAAACAATAAACCATATGATCAGAGGCGCAGAGAAAAAGCGGTAAAAGGTGAAATAGTTGGGTATGGTGAAAAGATTCTCCTTTGCCATGGCTTGTTTTTTTAATATTTTTTTGTGATGTGACCAATCCGGTATTTTCACCGCTC
>SKTQ01000304.1 GCA_007122505.1 Bacteroidales bacterium
CTGTTTTCATTGGATGGTGTGCACCTGAGTCAAAGGGGCTATGCCCTCGCGGCAAACGAATTTATTGCAGCCATCAATCGTCAGTACAATGCCTCCATTCCAAAGGTTACAGTGGGCAATTTCCCGGGGATCATATTTCCCTGATGACCGTCAGAAAACGGTAAGCCGTTAACCGGAATGGTTCATAAAGCCCTGCTTTTTGATCACATCCAGGAATACACGGCTAAAATGAAGGTTGTCTTTTTTTGTGTAACGTTTTAATGTGAAGATCTGCGCCAGGTTTGCGAGCTGATTCTCTTTGAGGAGTTCGGCAGTCTGGGGCAGATTTTCTTTTTCTTTGTAAATGCGTTCGATGTCTTCCGGCGTATAATCCCGGTACACTTCCTGATGCAGGATTCCATCGGCCGGCAGGCGGTCTGCCTGTTCCGGGTCTTCATCCGGATATCCGACCACCAGTGTGGTAACAGGCACCACACCCTCCGGGAGCCGAAAAAAATCCACCAGCTTATCAGCCTGATACGTGGTTGTGCCCAGGTAACAAATACCCAGCCCATGAGCCTCGGCAGCTACGGCAACATTTTGTGAAACCAGCAGGGCATCAATGGCTGCAGTAAAAAAAGAAAGAAAGTTATCGTATCCGGGTTCGGCATCCCGCTGACGACACCATTTGTTAAACCTGTTAAAATCAGCACAAAATGTCAGCAAAACCGGTGCCTGCTCCACCATTTTCTGACCAAAATGCAGTTTACAAAGCTCAACCCTCTTTTCCCAATCTTTGGTAACAATCACAGAATAAACCTGCATATTTCCGGTAGTGGAAGCCCTGAAACCGGCCTGCAGAACTTCATCCAGTACCTTGTCCGGAATGGGATCACTCTTGTATTGACGAATGGTTTTGTGATTCAAAATCGTTTTGATGGTCTCCATAAGAAAACGTTTTCAATGATTAGTATAGCTCTTGAGGCCACAAAAATAAAGGAATATGTGTGGCTTTGCAAATGAAAGCCTCACCGGGGCGGATTTATCGGTGCGTGCCTGAAAATGCTGCCTTTGTTGGGAAAAGCAGTACAGGCATGCCTTCGGGACCAGCGATGTATCCGGTTTTATTTCTCTTTGCGCTTCTCAAAAAAAACATCCATGGCCACAAGTATAGCCATCATCCCCCAGAAGGGGACAGAAGCTTTATCTGTATCCAGGAAGTTATTTAGCAGGCCGTGTGTAAAATAGGTAATGAAGCCCAGGGAGATACCCAGGGCCATCAGGCGCATTTCTCGTGTGGGTGCTTTTTTGTACAATTTGACCCCTGTAGCCAATACCGCCAGTGCCAATGCCGTAAATGTGAGCATACCCGGCAGTCCGCTTTCAGCAAGCGGGCCGATGTATTCGCTGTGTGCATTTCCGAGGTCGCCAAAATGGGTGGTGATGATGGTGTAATCTTCTGACCGCTGGAAAGGGGCATATACAAACTGGTAGGTACCGGGTCCCCAGCCAAGGAGGGGACGCTCCTCATACATCCGGTATGCTGACCGCCAGCGATTGATCCGTTCAAGATTTGACGCATCGGATGTAATGTTGGAAATCGAGCGTACGTGTTCGGCAAAATCACCCGATGACTCCTGCTGATTGCGCTCCAGTTCCATGATGATCTCTGTCTGAAACATATACAATGTTCCCAGCAGGAGTATCAATCCCGCCATGATGAACCGGAATTTCAGCCTGAACACCAAAATGATAAATCCGGCGGCAGCCACCATGAGGCTCAGCCAGGAGGCGCGGCTGTAACTAAATAGGATGCCGACACAAAAAAGAATAAAAATGACCAGGGCAATTCGCCGGCGCAACGCGCTGCCGGCACGGTTAAATGACATTACAATAAAGAAGGGTGCCACCAGGGCAAGCACGGCAGAATAATGGGTGTGGTCGTTAAAGAACGGACGCACAGCCCAGTATCCCATGTTGCGTTCAAACCCCACCCCGGAATGTTTGTACGTTACAAGAATAACCACAATGGCAAGTGCCCCACCAAAAAGCCACATAAAATGACGCATGTTTTCCACTTTCTTAAAGAGATAGATCCCCATAAAAAAGAAAGTAGTGACGAACCAAAGTCTGGAAATAAAATATTTAAACGACACAAGGGGGAGTTCGCTTGTAACCGATGTAACCAGCATCCATATCAGGTTCAGGATCAAAAAAACAGCAATGGGATGCCGAAGTACACGGAGATCATAACTTCTTTCGTACAACAAACGAAAGAAGAACAGGCACATGATGGCTACGATAACAGGCTCGGTAGGCAAATCAATGGTAAAGCCCAAGGCTTCGTGCCGGAACTTTATGCTGAAAGGGGTTAGCAAGACAAGGATCAGGATCAGCTTATCCAACGAGAAGAAAAACAACAACATGATGGCCAATGCAACGGGCAGTGCCGACAACCAGTAAAAGTCGTTGACAATCAACAGGATGTTAAGTGCCGTAAAGAGCAACCCACCCCCGTATAACCACCAGAGTTTTTTTTCTTTAAACACGATCCGCTCAGGACTTTGAATTCTTCTTTATGCGTTGTTTGATGAGGCCTTTATCCACGAGGGTTTCATACACCATGAGGATCATCACACCCATGAGTCCGGTGGCAAAAGTTGCCAGGAAAACGATGATCCAACGGGTGGGATAAACCTTTCTTTCGGATTCGAAAGCACTGTCAAGAATAAATTTAAATGGCACAAAGCTTTCCAGGTCTGACTGTGCTTCCTGGTATCTGCGTTGTATCTGGATAAGCATGGCAGCAAGGTTGGCCAGATATTCGGCGTTAAACACATAGGCACCGCCATAGTCGCCCAGCAGGGCAAGCCTTTCTTCCAGCACACGGATGCCTTCGGTGTTGTTGGCCGACAGATCCTTTGCCAGTTGACGGGTAAGCATTGCTGATTGTCCTTCCAGGTCAAAAACACCCTTGCCCATGATTTTTCTCAGCGAATCTTCAGCCTGTCTGACCTGGTCCCGCAAAATGTTGTATTGGGTTTTTGCAACATTGTATGCCAATTCAGCTCTTTCAAGCCGCAGTTCGTTTTGCACGGTATCGGCCAGTGCAGCCAGTTCATTGGCAATTTTTGCGGCCATGGCGGGATCATGGTCTCTTACCCTGACTTCAACTGCACCAAATTGTGTTCGGCGAAACGAAATATTTCCACGGTAGATTTCATTTAATATGGTGCGCCTGAAAGCGGCATCTTCCGGTATTTCATAGTGTTCAAAGAGGTTAAAGCGCTCTGCCACACGGTCGCGGACATTTCCCGATTCAAGCACCTGGAGCAAGCGCTCTGCATCCTCCACTTCACCGTAATCGAGAAAGTCTTGCCTGGATGCAGCGCCCGACATCACAGCCCGCGACACACTGCCACCGGTAGCCGGAAACATGGTTACAGTCGACTGAAACTTTGGCGTGATAAAACGCGGTCCGGAAAAAACAGCTGCACCAACGGCAGCTATCATGCATATTACAAATAAATGTTTCCACCAGCGAATCAAAAAAGCAAAAACATTGGTGGAGTCGAAAGCATTTTTGTTGCGATCCATAATCCTTGGAGTAAGTTAAACATCATTAATGGAATAACGATAAGTACGTCTGGCTTATTGAAGAAATGGCCGCAAAGTTACGAAAAAACAATGACCATTCTGAAAAAAATGTCAGGCCTCTCCATACCGCAGCAATTGATAAATATGGCGAACACTGATCAGTTTAAGTGCCAGCGCCATACCGGAGCAAACCAGGCCAAACAGCAGGAGGTTTAGTTTCCATGAAAAACCCAGATGGGTTGACCCCCACCCCAGCAACACGGTTGCTGCAAAAAAGAGAAACAGCCTAGACAGGTATATGTAATCCGGCTTCATCTGAAACACTTTTTTCACGATCCAGATCTGAAAACCTGCAACCAGCAGTTGTGTAAACAGGGTAGATACCGCCGATCCCGTGGCCTGATATACAGGAATGAGCGAAAAGTTCAGAATGATATTCATAATCATTCCTGCAAAAGCGATTATGTTAAGATACCTGAGCTTACCACTGGCCGTGAGCAAAGTGCCAAATATATAAGTGGTGGACATGGCCATGAAACAGATCATCAGCAAGCCGAACACCGTGGATGATTCGTCAATTCTCCGGATAAACATTTCCTGCGTTTCGGCACCATGGATCGGATACAATATCTCCATGAGCGGTTCTGAATAAAAAAATGCGCCGGAGGCTATGATGGCAGCAGCAGTTATGATGAGGGTGTAGGCAAGCCTAACCAGTTCGTGCACCGATTGATTTTGTTTGATCATCCTGGCAAATATTGGCAGAAGCAATCCGGCAAACAGGTAGGCGATCATATTTGTGGCATCCAGCAAACGGTAAGCAGAGGCATAAATACCACTATATCTCGCTCCCTCGTCCAGCAAGCGTTCAAGCATCACACTGTCAACCCGGCTGTACAAAGTCATGAGTAGAATCAGCAAGGCAAAGGGAAAGCTTTGCCTGACAATGGCCAGTAAAAACGGAAAGTTCCAGTTAAGCCGCAGGAGCTTTTTCTGGGTATGCCTGATCACCAGCAAAAATGTTACCAGGCAGGTGATGGTATAGCCGGCGGTTTGCGCATAAATGTAATACTGAATTTTAAAGTGTTCAACCACATTTCCCCAAATAAGTACGCCGCAGATAACAATCATCAGCGAACGGTCGAGCACGGATATCATACTATCGGTACGAAAAAGGTGCAGGCCGCTCAGGTTGGAACGCAAATAGAGGATAAAACTCAAAAGAAACTGATTCAGGGCCAGCAGATATAAAATCCTGATCTGCTCCTGGCTGTAGTTTATCACAAAGGCAAAGGAAAAGGTTACGGCCAGGTAGAGAATAAATAACAAAAGCTTGATTACCAAAAGTTTTGATAAGTGCTTGGTGAGAAGCTGCTTGTTCTGGGCAATATTTCTGTTATTGAAGTTTGTGATCCCAAAATCCAAAAGGATATTGAAAAGAAAGGAAAAGTTAAACACCGCAAAATAGAAACCATAGCTTTCGGCACCCACCGTATTTTGGATGGTACGGTCGATACCCAGGATCCAGAAAGGCTTGATCATCAGGTTCAACACCAGCAATAAAGCCAGGTTCTTTACAAATTTTCCCTGCATGCCTTAGAGAACTTAATTGGTTTCTGCAAGAAATCGTTCAAATGATTGCAGGAAGAAAAATACCTGGTGATAAGTCTTTTCCCGCTTGTCAAAATTATAAACTTTTCAGTTGTTTTGGGTAATTTTTGCTATGTCTGTAACATATGCAACCAATTCATAACGCTGAAAGCAAGCTATATATTCGATGCATTGTATTATTTTTGCAGATAATTCAGCATCCATAAATAAATTGCCGCTTTCGGCGTTATGTAAGCATATAAACAACGGGCATGCAATTCAAAGAAGGTGATAAAGTATTGTTTTTAAACGAAAAGGGTGGTGGGATCGTCACAAAGATAGTGGATAATGAAATCGTTCATGTATCCATTGAAGACGGCTTTGAGATTCCCTATGCGGTAGGTGATCTCATCAAAACATCCTATGGCGGTTCTGACAATCAGGACAGAGAGATATACCATAAGACAGACATTCGAACCTCTGATCCAAAACGTGGTACGCTAAAGATTGCCGCGCATCAGGTTGAAGAAATCCCTGCAGGCCTTTACATGGCGTTTGTACCCCGTGATCAGGACCATGTGCTTGCCTCGGCCATGGATGTTTACCTGTTAAACCATACCGCTTATTCCGTTTCTTTTTGTTTTTTTATGAACAAGGGTGGGGTTTATAAAGGAGTGGTACAGGAATTGATTCAACCCAGTTACCGTTTTCATCTGGGGAAAGCCGAAAGAACAGAAATAGAAGACTGGAATTATTCCCTTTTGCAGGCATTGTTTTTCAATGAAGGGAAAACGAGTGTCATTGATCCGGTTTCCCTGCATGTACAATTTAAGCCGGTGAAAATATACAAGGAAGAAAGCTTTGTCTTTTCTCCTTTGCTTCATCAAAAAACCATGCTGGTAGAAATATTTATCAGCGGTTAAACGATCTTTGAAAAAGGCAGGTCGTCCTGTCGCGTTCTGACATTGTTCAGAATGAGGAAAGTCCGGGCAACACAGAGCAGCATACTTCCTAACGGGAAGCCGGCTTGCTTGCAAGCTGAGAGCTAGTGCCACAGAAAATAACCGCCTAAGTCTCTATCGTGAGACCGGCAAGGGTGAAAACGTGGGGTAAGAGCCCACGACTCATCCGGGTGACCGGGTGAGTGGGTAAACCTTATGCGTTGAAAGGCCAAATAAACCGGGGACTGAGGGTTGCTCGCCCGATCCCGGAGGGTAGGCCGTTTGAGGTAACGTGTGAACGTTATCCAAGATAAATGACAGGAATTCTGCATTGCAGGATACAGAACCCGGCTTACAGGCCTGCCTTTTTTAGTTTATTGAAATAAAGAAATATTTTTTCCATCATTATTATCAAGGAAAATGACCTTACGATCTGTTCCCTTTTTGCTGGTAGTCTTTACCCTTATTCACTACCATGCCTTTTCACAGCAAACAGCCATACATGAAGAACCCGGTGCCACCTACAGGCAGGCAATGGAACTGTTTAGCAAGCAACAGTATGGTGCAGCAAAAAAACTGTTTGCTGAGGTTATGGAATCCAAACAGGCTGATGGCAGCGAAATGTATGCCAGTGCAGCATTGCACGCTGCCATTTGCGCTTCAGAGTTGTTTAACCCCGATGCCGAAATTCGGCTGATGACCTACATCAAACGCTTTCCCGGTCATGTTGGGGAAAAACAAGCCTGGTTCCACCTGGCGAACCACCACTATAGAGACAGAAATTACACAGACGCAGCCGGATGGTTCAGTAAGTTGACGCTGAGAGATGTTGACCCCGGCAGAAGAGATGAATTCCTGTTCAAAAAAGGATATAGCTTATTCATGGAGGAATCTCTCATGGCGGCCGCCCAGCTTTTTGGCCAGATCACCGATACAAACTCAGCCTACTTTGCACCTGCAAAATACTACTATGGCCATATAGCCTATCTGCAGGGACATTATGAGACTGCTATGCGGGCATTTCAGGCCCTGGCCGACGACCGCATTTTCGGCCCTGTTGTTCCATATTATATTGTTCATATTTATTATCTTGAGGGAAGGTACGATGATCTGCTGGAGCATGCACCACGCTTGCTTGAGGAAGCAAGCCCGCGAAGGGCTGCGGAAATATCCAAAATGATCGGAGAAGCGTATTTCCAAAGATCACAATACGAACAAGCCATTCCCTATCTGGATGATTTTATCCGGCAAAACCGCGGCAGCGCTAGTATTGATGACCACTACAAGTTGGGATTTGCCTTATTCATGACCGGCCGGTACGAAGCATCCATTCCACATTTGGAAAGGGCAACGGCAGACAAAGACTCACTGGCACAAAACGCCTATTTTCACCTGGCTTCGGCCTACGTTGAATCAGGTCAGAAACGGTTTGCCAGGAACGCCTTCATGCAGGCACATCAAATCGGCATCGATGAAGATATTGCAAGAGAGTCGTTGTTCAACTATGCCCTGCTTTCATTTGAGCTCTCCTATGATCCACACAACGAGGCTGTATTGTCATTTCAAAGGTATGTGACAGAATATCCGGATTCTCCCAGGGCGGAGGAAGCGCTCGGCTATATGGTTGACCTGTATCTGACCACCAGGAATTACAGGGAAGCACTGGTTTCCCTGGAAAGAATCCCGCTCAATACACCAAGACTCAGGGAAGCCTTTCAAAGGGTAAGTTACTACCGTGGAGTAGAGCTTTTTAACAATGGTGACATGCAGGGTGCCATAGATCATTTTGAAAAAACCCGCCGGTTTACTGAAAACAGACAATTGATTGCGGCCAGTTTGTTTTGGACAGGTGAGGCATATTACCGGCAAAACAAGTTTGAGAATGCCATTGCCAAATATGAAGAGTTCCTCGTAACACCGGGTGCTTTCTCCCTCAGAGAGTTTAACCAGGCCAACTATTCCCTCGCTTATGCCCACTTTAAGCTAAAAAACTATGGGAAAGCTATTCCGGCTTTCCGGAAATTCATTGCAGCCACAGACGAAGATCCCCGAATGATCAACGATGCATTGCTTCGCACGGCAGATTCCTATTTTATCACCAAGCAATACAGGTTGGCACTTGATTTTTACAACCGTGCCATTAACCTTGGGGCCCTTGACACTGACTACGCAGTTTTCCAGATAGGTCTTGTTCATGGGATCATGGGCAATTTTGAACAGAAAATCGCAACCATGGAAACGTTGATCCGCAATTACCCACGCTCGTCATTTATTGACGACGGGTTATATGAAATGGCAAATACCTGGCTGATCCTTGACAACAATGCGCGGGCTAAAACATATTTTGGGAGGTTACTGGAGCAGCATCCGAACAGTTCTTATGCCAAAAGTGCCATGCTGAAAACCGGACTCATCCATTTCAACGAGAATGAGGATGAGCTGGCGTTGTCAACATTCCGAAACGTGATCGAAAAGTTTCCGCGCACTCCCGAAGCAAAAGAAGCCCTGGCAGCCATACGAAACATATACGTTGGGCTTGACAGGGTGGATGAATATGTCAGATTTACCGAGCGAGTGGGCATTGCCGACATCACCGTTAGCCAGGAAGATTCATTGTTGTACCAGGCAGCCGAAAACCGCTATATGCAAGGCGATTGTAGTCAGGCCATACAAAGCTTCGGCAATTACCTCAACCGCTTCCCCGATGGAATATTTGCCATCAACGCCCAATTCTACCGTGCTGAATGTCTTTTCCGGGCCAATGCGTTCCAGGATGCCCTCGCCGGCTATCAGTTTGTGATCAGCAGACCAAGATCCAAATTTCTGGAAAACGCCCTGTTGCGTGCATCAGGTATTCATTTTAGCAATGGAAATTATTACGAAGCGCTCCAATTATATATACAATTAGAAGAAATGGCTGAATTCCGCAGCAATGTCCTGATCGCCCAAAAAGGACAGATGCGCACCTTGTATCATCTCAAAAGATTAGATGAAGCAATGGAGGCTGCAGAGAAAGTGTTGGAATCAGACCGGCTTTCTTCCGATGTCCGGCAGGAGGCACTGCTCGTAAAAGGACTGTCAGCCCTGGAGTCTCAAGAAATGGATACAGCCAGGGTATCCCTGGAAGAGGTTGTACGGATCGCAGAAAACAGACGTGCGGCCGAAGCCATGTATAATCTTGCCCTGATCACTTTCCGCGAAGGAGATTACGGTAAAGCGGAAGAACAAATTTTCGACTATGTTGGCAAGCTATCGGCCTACGACTACTGGCTCGCGAAGATCTTTTTGTTGCTGGCCGATCTATACATTGAAACAGAAAACTACTTTCAGGCAAAACATACGCTTGAAAGCATCATTGAGCACTACGAAGGAGAGGATCTGCGTAAAGAGGCAGAAAACAGGATAGAGTTTATCAATGAACAAGAGCGAATGCTCCAGGAGCACGAAACAGATGATGAATTTGAAATTGAATTGGGGGAAGGTGATGATCGATGATCGATTGTCGATTGTCGATTGTCGATTTAAGCACATCTTATATAATTCACATTTCGACTTTTTGACCTTTTGACATTTCGACATTTTGATATTTCGACATTTTGACATTTCGACCTTATTACAAAAACAGATGAAAAAGACGCCCGTTATAATTGGATTATTGATTTTTGCGGCTGCCTGTATGGTGACCCAGAGCTTGTCGGGACAAACCCAAACAGGTCTGGATATTGATGACATTCAGGTCGTGGCTCCATATGAACCTACCATCTCGGATGCTTTTAAGATCAATATAAATCCCGTGATCGAAGATACCGTAACCATTCAGATGGATTTTGACTACCGTATCCAGCCAAGGAAGATCGTTACCCGCTTTGTAGTTGAACCCATATCGCCGGCGCGTATGCGGGGCGAACCTCTGCCAAAAATTTACAACGGAATGGTCACCGGTGGATTTGGCAGCTATCAAACACCATACCTGGAAGGGTTTTACAATACTTTGCGATCCAATGAATACGCCCTCGGTGCACACCTGAGGCACATTTCTTCGGGAAAGGAAATCGATGAGTATCCCCATAGTGTTTTCAGCCAAAACAGGGTAAACCTTTACGGTACTCGTTTTTTCCGCAACAACTCCCTCGATGGCAACCTTTTGTACAACAGGCAGGTCGTGAATTATTACGGTAATTGGAGGTTGTTTGAAAACAAAAGTTTGCCTGACTTTTTGCCGCCTACCGGCACAACCTTCTCCCGTCAGCGTTACGAATTGCTGTCTTCGGCCCTTCGCTTCGGCAGTCTGCATGCTGATTCATCCCAATTAAACTATTATGCCCGTATTGGACACAACCGGCTGAGCGACAGATTCGAAACAGTAGAAAACCACCTGCATTTTTCAGGAAATATCGGCAGGGAAGCAGGCAAGGATCCCTTTGGTTTTGCCAGGAAACAATATCTCGAACTGGATGTGTCTGCAGATCATTATTTTTATTCAGTTGGAGACAACACCATCAACTCCGGGCTATATACTTTTCAACCAAAAATGCATGCTTACGTTGATATATTCCGGATTCACCTGGGAGTTCTTCTCGCTTTTCAAAATGAACAGTCGGATTTCACACTTCGGACTTACCCGCTGGCAGGGGTGGAAGCCGATATCATCCCCGGTCTCATGACCATGTGGCTGGAAGCATCCGGTGGGTTGGAAAAACAATCATGGCGCACATTATCAGACATAAATCCATTTGTAAAACCAGGCCCCGTAACAGACTTCACCAATGTGCGGTCAAACATTCAGCTTGGATTGAGGGGTGCTGTAAATCCATGGATGTCATATAACATACATATTGGCAGCAGCCGGATTGACAACCATCCGTTTTTTGTGCTTAACCATTTTGATTGGTTTTTACCTCACTGGCATGATTCTTTTCGTATTGTTTACGATGATATCCGGAGGCTACATGCCGGAGCAGAAGTATCAACACGTTTTGGAAGCCGGTTTGCGCTTCGACTGCGAGGCGATCTGTTTGATTATATTCTTGATGAACAGGAAAAAGCCTGGCACCATCCCATGTACCTGATTACCCTTAATGCCCGATATAGCTTGCAGGAGAAGATCATTTTTACGGCTGATCTTTTCGGCAGAGGCAAAACATACGGGCTCACACTGACACCCATTGATATGCATGAGTTTGATTGGTGGGGCTTTGAATATACCCCTTACCGGATGCATGATTTTGTCACCGATTTTAATTTGGGGGTCGAATACCGGTACACAAAACGCTTATCAATGTTCCTGAATTTCTCAAATATCACCAATGAAGAATACCAGCAATGGCTTGGTTATCCCCGCCAGGGATTCAATTTTATGGGTGGCATTTCCTATGCATTTTAAAATGCTGTTTATCTGCATGTTAATAGTTTAATTTGCCTGATTTTTTTGTGGGAAAATTCGGCAAAAAATCGTATCTTTGCCCGTTAATGTAAAACCCATCTTATGAAGGCACCTTTAAAGCCCACAGACATTGAAAAAATTAATTATGATGCCACGAGTATCCAGGTACTGGAAGGTCTTGA
>SKTQ01000131.1 GCA_007122505.1 Bacteroidales bacterium
ATCCCGGTAGCACTTACCGGTGATGCCAATGTAGGCGCTATGACCATTGATATTGAGTATGACAGCAGAGTACTTGATATTCACAATGTTGTTGGTGATGAAATCATCTTCAATGTAACCGGAAACACAATCACCATTGCATCTGTCAGCGGCAAGCAGTTTAGAGCAGGCGAAGCATTGGTCAATGTTCATGCAACAGTTACAGGTGATATCACAGCAGCTGACCGCTTCTTTGAGGCCGCCGATCGCAGTGAGCTTGTTACTCCTGCAGTAGAGCTGATAGAAGGTGTTAACTTTACCACAACAGCACTTGTAACCGGAGGCACAGTTAATGTACCCGATGTTGCGGGTCAAGCGTTTGAAGTCACAAACTATCCGAACCCCTTCAAGGATCAGACAATTATCAGGTATGTACTGCCGGAAACAGCAAAAGTACAACTTGTTGTCTATAACCAGCAGGGGCAGATTGTTCGTACGTTGGTAAATGAAACACAAGAAGCCAACACTTACGAAGTGGTGTTTGAAAGTGATGCACTGATACCGGGCATGTACTTCTACAGAATCGTTGCAGAAGGCGCATCCGGCACTTACCAAACCAGCAAGAGCATGGTAATCATGCGATAAATATCAGATTAGGCGGGGAGAAGGGCTTGCCCTTCTCCCCACCTGATCATTTGTAACATAGTTCACTTATTCACGGAATTTTCTCTGGACCGTAATGAAGACATGAAAAATTTTAAAATACAAGTCATTAACGCAAACACACTGCCGGCAACCTGGTTGTTGGCTGTTTTGCGTAAAATAGGGCTTTGAGAAACTGTTTTTCCTCCCATAAGTTGTACTTATGTTAATCAAATAAACATGTTATTCTTTAATTAAAAAAAACAACAGCACATGGTAAACAAGATTTACAACTTGATATTGGTAATGCTGTTCGCCCTGCCACTTGCGGCACAAACGCCCAAAGTAGTTATTGATGATGTAGCTAAGCTACCAGGAGTCATAGAGGTACCCGTTACCTTTGAAAACTTTGAGGAAGATGTGACCGCACTTACGCTAAAAGTTGGGTATGACAAACAGGTGCTCGCCTTTATTGATATTAATGAGGATATAGATGGAACATGGGTAAGCGGTGCAGCTGTAGGTGGCGAACTTATCATTAGTTATATTGGCGGCGGCGTCGATTTTAACGGACAAACCATAGATTTGGTTTTTCAATATTATGGTTTTCATTCAGCAATCGAATTTTTACCCGGTTCTGAAATTGAAACAACCAGTGGAACCGCTTACGGAGTTACTTTTCAGTCAGGAAGTGTTTCACTGGACGTCGATGCTGCATTAGGTACAGTATCGATGGATATATTGGATGACGTGAATGTAGGCGCAACCGTGCATATGCCCTTATCCATGGAAGGAGTTGGATTAACGGAAGTCGGGTCTTTTACACTTGGTGTCGAATTTGACCAGTCACAACTTCTTTATGTCGGATATGAAAACACACACCCTGAGCTGGGGAATGATATATTTATCAATTCCGGCCCCGGAGTAGTAATCATTGCATGGCTTGGTGGGCCCATTGATGCGGAAGCACTAATTCACCTGTTAGACCTGGTATTCGTTTTCCAGGGAGGTGGTGATGCAACCCTTGAATTTTCCAAAAACAGCGAAGTAACCGATGCAGACGGAGAACCCATTCCTGTTCTCTTTGAAGGGGGCATAGTAAAGCAAAGTATGCCTGATGGCGTAGTTTTCCAAATATCAACCGTGGAGGCAATTCCCGGTGAAATTGTGGAACTGGCTATTATGGCTGAGGGACTGGAAAATCTCGATATTGGCTCCTTAAGCATTAAGGTTAACTACGATTTTCAAAAAACCCTTTACCTTGGCTACTCAGGCGTTCAGGTTGGCCCGGATGATAACTTTTCAGTTACGCCCACAGCCGCTGGAGAACTTACAATACTTGCCTTCAATCAAAACGGTATTACATTGGAGGACGGAGAGGTTTTCACTCTTGAATTTCTTTACCAGGGCGGAGGTAACGCACCCATTACTTTTAAACCAGGCAGCCAGTTGGCCGATCTGGATGGCGAAGTAATAAATGTATCGCTGATCAATGGTGGAATATTTCCTAAACCTGCCGGACCGGATGATGCTGTAGCTATTATCGGCAAAGTAAACACCCTCCTGGAAGGATGCGAAACCGATATTGTTTATGTTCCTGTAAGCCTGGACAATCTTGATGCTACAATAGGCGCGATGGAACTTAAAATCGGATTTTCCCCCGCAGTTCTTAATTTTATTGACGTCGAATTTGCCCCGGAAAACAGTCACCTGGAAGACATTGTAGAAGTTGGCAGCACCCTCGGAAACGTTTTGATTTCCGGATTTGATGCCAATGGTATGACCGATGGCGGAAAACTGTTCTACATTGCTTTTCAGTATAAAGGTGGATCAACTGCTGTAGAATTTTTGCCCGGAACAGAGTTCATGGATCTCGATAGTGAAACAATACCGGTCGTTCTGGTTGACGGATCTGTTTTCCCGCTCAATCTTGACGTAAATGTTATAGCTGAATATGATGAGATAAAAACCATTACAGGTACCCCTGTAATTGTACCCATTCATGTTCATTACGGCGACTTGGCCACCATACACCCGGATATCACCGTGGATGCACAAATTAGTGCAGACGGCGGTTTTCCTTCAGGTACCACCATTCAGGAAATTACATACAACGGAACACCTGTTCCTGTTGTAAATGGTGAAATTGGCGGACAAGAAAGTGTCCTGCTTAGCCACATACTGGGTGTTGATCCTGCACCACTTGCAGGACACCACATGAGGGAAGACATTTGGATGCTCACGGTGGATGGAGTAGATGCAGAAGGAGAAACACACATTATGATTGAATCAGTAGCATCATTGAATACATGTAGCCAGATGCTTGACGAAGACCATATGGTGGTTGCTTTTGCTGATGCTGTGCTCACAATGGATGATCCCGAAGCTGTCTGTTTTGATGAAGAAATGATTCTCACGGCAACCATTGCGTACCCTGAAATTGTAAATGTGGATACAAGTATTGTTGCGGATGCACTGCTTGCTGTTGCTCCCGCTTTAAATGCCGGTGTTGTGATAGCCTGGG
>SKTQ01000048.1 GCA_007122505.1 Bacteroidales bacterium
AAAACAACACCTTCTTTTGACCTTGAAACCCAACCCGGCAATGAGAAAGCGATTGATCATGTTACGGATAACATGTTGAAGCAGGCCGCCAAAGAAATGACCGGTATTCAATCGCAAACTCCCCCATTGTATTCTGCAAAAAAAATCAGCGGTGAACGGGCTTACACACATGCGCGCAAAGGAGAAAAAACCGTATTAAAGCCAAACATCATTGAGATAAAGCGTTTTGAGATCACCAAAGTAAACCTTCCTGAAGTTGATTTTCGCGTTGTATCCAGCAAGGGCACCTATATTCGTTCTCTGGCCGACGATTTTGGTAAGATGCTTGGTACCGGCGCCTATCTGCAGTCGTTGCGCCGCACAAACATTGGCATGTATTCTGTAGATGACGCCTTACAAATTGCGCAACTGGAGCAAATGATGGCTTTTCAGGATTAATCACAAAATATGCGAAAAACTATTGACAAGGCCCCTTTAATGTATTATCTTTGCAGACCTTTCCGGAGGAGCTTTGTCTTTTTTCAACTACAATTCATTCTTTATATATATGAAGCTATCCCATTTTAAATTTAACCTGCCTGTAGATCTGATTGCAGAAAGGCCGCCATTTAATCGTGATGAATCTCGTTTGATGGTTGTGCATAAAAAATCCGGCAAAATAGAACATAAAATGTTCAAGGATATTTTGTCATATTTTGATGATGGGGATGTGATGGTGGTAAACAACACGAAGGTGTTCCCGGCACGTTTGTATGGCACAAAGGAAAAAACAGGGGCCAGGATAGAAGTTTTTCTGTTACGTGAGCTAAACAGGGAGGCTCGTTTATGGGACGTTCTGGTTGACCCTGCCAGAAAAATCAGAATTGGCAATAAACTTTATTTTGGGGATGAAGACAACCTCGTTGCTGAGGTTATTGACAACACCACATCCAGGGGTCGCACGCTGCGGTTTTTGTTTGACGGCACCTATGATGAGTTTAAAAAAACCATTGAATCACTGGGAGAAACGCCTTTGCCAAAATTGATCAAGCGCCCCGTTGACAAAGAAGACAAAGAGCGTTACCAAACAGTGTTTGCAAAGCGCGAAGGTGCAGTAGCAGCACCTACCGCAGGCATGCACTTCAGCAGAGAGCTGGTGAAGCGGCTGGAACTCAAGGGGGTTGATTTTACAGAAATAACTCTGCACGCAGGACTGGGGAATTTTCGCAATGTTGACGTGGAAGACCTCAGCAAACACAAGATGGATTCTGAAGAGTTTATCATTGAGGATAAAACAGCCCAGAGAGTTAACAAGGCGAAAGAAAACGGCAAAAGGGTATGCGCCATAGGCACAACCACCATGCGTGCCATGGAGTCATCGGTTTCCATAACCGGGCAGTTAAAGCCTTTTGAAGGGTGGACAAACAAATTCATTTATCCGCCATATGACTTCAATGTAGCCAACTGTATGGTCTCAAACTTTCACCTGCCGCAGTCCACACTTATGATGATGGTATCGGCATTTGCCGGCTTTGACCTCCTGATGAATGCTTATAAAATAGCCATCAAGGAAAAATACAGGTTTTTTACCTATGGTGATGCGATGTTGATAGTCGAATAGTTTTACCGGTTCGTCAATTCTGCCTTTTATAACAGTTTCCGGTGATTGTGCAGGAAAACCCCACTTGTCCATGCAAAAATTCGTGTTAATTGCTGCCGGCGGCACAGGAAAACGTACCGGCAGCCCTTTGCCCAAGCAGTTTTGGCCGGTTATGGGCAAGCCAATTCTGATATATGTTTTTGAATCTTTTCTCAAATATTCGCGGGATATTCATTTTGTTCTTGCACTGCCCGAAAAACATCACGATACTTGGGAGAAACTTTGCATTGAACATGGAGTTGCCTTAAAGCATAAAGTGGTAGCAGGTGGGCCAACCCGGTTTCACTCGGTAAAAAACGGCTTAAAAAGTATTCCCGGGGGAGCCCTGGTTGCCATTCATGATGGAGTAAGGCCGGTTGTTTCACTGGGCTTGATATCCAGTGTGTTCAATTATGCCCAAAAATTCGGCAATGCCATTCCGGTTATACCCGTGAACGAATCCGTCAGACAGATCGAACATGGATTAAGCCAATCATTGCCGCGTGATCAGATTCGCCTGGTACAAACACCCCAGTGCTTTCGCACGGAAATCATCAAGCCGGCATACAACATCAATTACCGCGATTCATTCACCGACGACGCCACGGTTCTGGAACATGGAGGGGGAAGGTTGTTTCTTGTTGATGGTGATCCCAATAATATAAAGGTAACCACAACCACTGATTTGGTTCTGGCTGAAACACTTCTCAAAACGCATCAACAGCGGTCGTATCCCGAATAATTTCCTGCTTATTCTGATGCGATTTTTCCTTTCAGTGTTGCGGACGTGCAATGAGATATCTCCACCATCACATAGTCACCGGGTACCGTATTTCCGGCAGGAAACACCACTACCTTATTCCGTGATGTACGTCCCATCATATTTGCTTCCGATCGTTTCGAAGCACCCTCAGCCAGTACAAGCTGACAGGTGTTGAGATCGCGGTGGTTGCTCGCCAAAGAGTGCTTTTGCTGCCGCTCAATAATTTCCGAAAGCCTTCGTGTTTTGACCTCTTCAGGAACGTCATCCTTGTATTTTTTAGCAGCCAATGTGTCAGGGCGTTCTGAATATTTAAACATAAATGCGAAGTCAAAGCCCACTTCATCCATCAGCGACAATGTCTCCCGGTGCTCTTCTTCTGTTTCTCCGCAAAAACCTGCAATAAAATCGGTTGAAATGGCGCAGTCCGGGATTATGGCACGGATAGCCTTGATCCTCTCAAGATAGTCTTCACGGCTGTATTTTCGGTTCATTCGCTGCAATACACTTGTGCTTCCCGATTGAACGGGGAGGTGAATGGCATTGCAAATGTTGTCTTTGCCTGCGATGGTACGAATCAGCTCATCGGAAATATCCTTGGGGTGAGAAGTGGCAAAGCGAACGCGTAACAGAGGATCCAGGTCTGCCACCATTTCCAGTAGTTGGCTAAACCTTATCTCAGCACCTGAGTTTTTATCCGACCAGGAATAGGAGTTGACATTTTGTCCGAGGAGTGTTACTTCCCTGTATCCGGCTGCAATCAACTGTTTGGCTTCGTTCAGGATCGATTCGGGATCACGGCTGCGCTCCTTCCCTCTCGTATAAGGTACTACACAATAGGCACAGAAGTTTTCGCAGCCCCGCATAATGGATATAAATGCAGAAACTCCGTTTGCTGCATAGCGCACCGGACTGATATCCGCATAGGTTTCATCAACGGATAACATTACATTGATGGCTTTTTGCCCTGTTTCAGCATCTGCCATGAGCTGAGGCAGCTGCCGGTAAGCATCCGGTCCAACAACCATGTCGATACGCATGCCCAGGTCTTTGTCCTCCAAAAGTTTTTCCTTCAAACGCTCAGCCATACAACCCAAAACACCGATGAGCAAGCCCGGTTTCTTTTTCCGCAGGTGCTGCAATTCTCTGAGCCGGCCTAATACTCGGTTTTCAGCATGTTCGCGAATAGAGCATGTGTTGAGCAGAATGATGTCTGCGGAGGGAGCATCACCGGCAATGCTGTAATCGTGTGATGCCATCACCGATGCCACAATTTCACTGTCAGAAAAATTCATCTGACAACCGTATGTTTCGATATATAACTTCTTTTCTTTCAAAATTATAATCCCATTATTAAAAGCAGAAAGCTTGTAAGCAGCAAAAGAATAGAAAAGCAGCTGCCTGAAAAACTTTCCAAAAAACCAATGCAAAAATACACAAAACAGCCGGTTTCATTTTTTGTTTGATTTATGGATTAATCAGTTCACTGGCAGGTATCAGGTCTGCCGGAAAACACCGGGCAAAAAACTGCCACTTAATTAAACAATCGTGCCTTACAAAGAATTCTATATGAGTGAATAAAACCCGTTCGATATTATTTTATTACTTTTGCCCTTCAAAATTAAGGACATAATATGGCAAAAAACCTGGTAATTGTAGAGTCACCGGCAAAGGCAAAAACCATTGAAGGTTTTCTGGGAAAGGAGTTCATGGTGAAGTCCAGTTTTGGACATGTACGGGATCTTCCTTCCAATACGCTTGGTGTTCGCATAGACAATGAATTTGCGCCCGAGTATGAGATTCCCAAAGACAAAAAAAACGTTGTAAGTGATTTAAAGAAGCTGTCGAAGAAGGCGGAGGTTATCTGGCTTGCAACAGATGAGGACAGGGAGGGTGAGGCCATTTCATGGCATTTGGCAGAGAGCTTAAACTTGTCGGAGGAAAATTACAAGCGCATCGTTTTTCATGAGATTACCAAAAAAGCGATCACAGAAGCGATTAAGAAGCCCCGGCGCATCAACCAGCATTTGGTAAATGCACAGCAGGCGCGGCGTGTATTGGACAGGCTTGTGGGATTTGAATTGTCGCCGCTGCTTTGGAAGAAGGTGAAGCCGGCTTTGTCTGCCGGCCGGGTGCAGTCAGTTGCGGTAAGGTTGATTGTGGAGAGGGAAAAGGAAATTCAGGCTTTTAAAACCACAAGCAGTTACCGTGTCAGCGCTCTTTTTGATGTAACGCACAATGGTCAGGAAGCTACGCTTAAAGCAGTTTTACCCGAGCGTTATGCCAGCAAGGAGGATGCACTTGCTTTTTTGGAGAAGTGTAAAGATGCAGAATTTACCATATCCGACATTGAGACAAAGCCGGCAAAAAAGTCTCCCGCCGCTCCATTTACGACATCCACTCTCCAGCAGGAGGCGTCCAGGAAGCTGGGCTTTTCTGTTTCCCGCACGATGGTCCTGGCGCAAAAACTATATGAGGCCGGAAAGATCACTTATATGCGTACCGACTCAGTTAACCTTTCGGGTGCAGCAATGGCGATGGCCAAAGAAGAAATTGAAAAAAGTTTTGGAGAGGGCTATGTAAAGCTCCGGCGATATACTACGAAAAGCAAGGGTGCACAGGAGGCACACGAAGCCATCAGGCCCACCTATATGAATGTGCCTCAGGCGGGGGGCACAGACGGTGAGAAAAAATTATACGAGCTTATCTGGAAACGTACCCTGGCATCACAAATGAGTGACGCCATTCTGGAAAAAACCACCATCCGGATCGATATTTCCAATACCGGGGAGCATTTTGCGGCCAGCGGTGAAGTACTGAAGTTTGAGGGTTTTTTAAAAGTTTACCTGGAATCAACCGATGATGAGGAGGAAGAAGCCACCGCCAGCATACTGCCTCCCCTTAAAGTCGGTCAAAAACTAGGGCTGAATGAAGCAGAAGCCATTCAACGTTTTTCAAAACATCCTCCCAGGTATACTGAGGCCAGCCTTGTGAAAAAAATGGAGGAACTTGGCATCGGACGGCCATCTACCTATGCACCAACCATCAGTACCATTCAAAAGCGTGAATATGTTATAAAAGAAAGCAAGACCGGAGAAAAGAGAATATACAATGTATTATTGCTGAAAAAAGGCAGGATTGCCGACAAGGACAAAGAAGAAATAACCGGTGCCGATAAAAACAAGCTGTTCCCAACAGATATAGGCGGGGTGGTAAATAATTTCCTCATGCAGTACTTCACCGAGATCATGGACTATCATTTTACAGCCCGTGTTGAACAGGAGTTTGATGAAGTTGCGGAAGGCAAAAAAGAGTGGAACAAGGTCATTCAGGATTTTTACTGGTCATTTCACGAAAAGGTTGAAGACACCCTGAAGACATCCGAGAAACAAAAAGGCCAGCGTCTTCTTGGAAAGGAGCCTTCGTCCGGCAGAAATGTGTATGCTAAGATCGGGCGTTTCGGCTCAATGATTCAGGTTGGAGATACGGATGAAGAGGAAAAACCCCGTTTTGCCAGTTTGCGGAAGGATCAAAGTCTGGACAGCATTACGCTGGAAGAAGCACTGGAACTTTTCAAACTGCCCCGGGTAGCAGGACAGTATCAGGGTCAGGACATGGTGGCGGCGGTAGGACGATACGGGCCTTATATCAGGCACGACGGCCAGTTTTATTCCATTCCCAAAGAGGAAGATCCACTGACAATATCTAAGGAGAAAGCCATTGAGATCATTGAAGAAAAAAAGGAGGCCTTGCGAAAACGTATCATCAAAGAGTTTGATGAAGATACGGACATACGCGTGATGACCGGTCGTTTCGGGCCGTACGTTACTGATGGCAAAAAGAATTATAAGCTGCCGAAAGGGCAAAAACCCGAAGAGCTAAGCATTGAAGACGCAAGAAAAATCATTGAAGGTGGAACCTCAGACAAAAAAAGCCGTAAAACTAAAAAAACAACAACCCCCAAAAAGGGGTAACAAAAACGGCTTTGTCCACCATAATGAATATTGCTGACTTTTTTCAACCGGTAAGTCACAGTCCGGGTTTGTTTTCAGACAAGCCCCACCCTTTAAGCCTCTTAAATGTGGTGGGCATTCATACCCATCCCGACAGGTTTCCTGATCTTGAAAATAAGGATATTGCCATTTTTGGTGTGCTGGAAGACCGAAACGCCCCGGCAAACAAGGGGTGTGCGGCTGCACCCGATCAGGTCAGGCAACATCTTTACCGTTTGTTTCAGGGTCCTTTCAAGGCCAAAATAGCAGATCTTGGCAACATCCATGCTGGAGAAAAAGTAACCGATACCTATGTCGCCGTAAAGTCAGTAATTGCCGAATTGCTTGAGAATCAAATAACACCTGTGGTCATCGGCGGCGGACAGGATATTACCTACGCAGTTTACCAGGCTTATGAATCCCTTGGGCAAATCATTAATATGGTATCAGTGGATCCGGAATTTGATTTGGGACAGGAAAAAGGAGAAACCATCCATCACAAAAACTATCTTGGTCACATTTTGACTCACCAGCCCAACTACTTGTTTCATTATGCAAATATCGGATACCAGACATATTTTGTGGATCAGGATGCCATCGCCCTGATGGAGCAGTTGTTTTTCGATGTTTACCGGCTCGGAGTCCTGAGACAGCATCTGGAAGGGGTTGAACCAATTGTCAGAAATGCTGACATGCTGAGCTTTGATTTATCAGCCATCCGGCAGTCGGATGCCCCCGGTATTGCGCCCGGCAGCCCCAATGGCTTGTTTGGCGAAGAAGCTTGTCAAATCGCACGTTATGCAGGCTTGAGCGACAAGATCAGCTGCGTTGGTTTTTATGAAATGAACCCTTCAGTGGACCAGAGAGGTCAAACAGCCCATCTTACAGCCCAGATGATATGGTATTTTATTGACGGTTATTATCATCGCACAAAAGATTTGCCCGACAAACAAACCAAAGACTCCCGAAGCTTCATCAAATACGTTGTGTCTATCAAGGACTTTCAAAACAAGATCATTTTCTACAAAAGTAAGATCAGCGACCGCTGGTGGATGGAGGTTCCCTGTCCAGAGAGACTAAAACAAAAGTATGACCGGCACTTCCTGGTAGCCTGTTCTTATAAAGATTACCAGGAAGCCTGTCAAAATGAGATTCCGGAAAAATGGTGGCAAGTTTACCAAAAATTTGTCTGAAGCCCGCAAAGCTCAATTTAAGGAGTTTAGCAAATCGCCGGGGGATCAAAAAAAGTAGTAATTTTGACAAATTCTTTGAAACACCAATATTTCAGATAATTATCCGTTAACATTCAGGGTTTTTGTCAAACGCTAATGTATATGCAACAAAAGTGCATTTTTAT
Organism: Bacteroidales bacterium; assembly: GCA_007122505.1. Classification (GTDB taxonomy): domain Bacteria; phylum Bacteroidota; class Bacteroidia; order Bacteroidales; family UBA7960; genus PUPG01. Next base: position 7,728 of record SKTQ01000048.1, read on the forward strand.
TATCATCCTGTTGTCTTTCCTTTCCGGGGCTGTCTTTGCGCAGCAGCAAGCCCAGTTTACACATAATATGTTTAACAACATGGGGATCAATCCCGGACTGGCAGGCATGCGTAATGCGATTTGTGCCACCGGTATTGCCCGGCAGCAATGGGTTGGATTCCGCGATGAAGAAGGAAACCGTTTAAATCCGGAAACCTATAGTTTGAACGTTGATGCACCTATCAGACTTATCCGGGGTGGTTTAGCACTTGGTTTTATCCAGGATCAGCTGGGGCCTGAAACAAGTGTAGGGGTCAGTCTGTCTTATTCTTATCATCTCGACATGGGTATGGGGAGGCTGGGAATTGGTGCCAATATTGGTTTTTTGGATAAAGGAATTGATTTTTCAGGCCTCAACCCGTTGGATCCCGGTGATCCTGCGCTGATAGGAGGAGAAGAGAGCATTATTTTTACCGATTTCTCACTGGGCGGGTTTTACATGCTCGATGATGAGGCCTGGGCCGGATTGTCTTTTACGCAATTGCGGCAAGCGCGCGGCGGTCTGGGTGAAAGTGATTTCGGGCTGAAACGGCATGTGTATGCCATGGGAGGATACAACCTCGCCTTGCCAAACAATTCCAGTTATGTTCTCAGCCCGTCGCTTCTCGTAAAAACGGACCTGAATTCCTTCCAGTTCGACATAAACACCCTGGTTACATACAATAACCGTTTTTGGGGTGGCGTTACTTATAGACCTCAGGATGCCGTTGCAGTAATGGTTGGGGTAAGACTTGATCAGATCAGCGTGGGTTATTCATACGATATTACCACATCACCCCTGGGAGCCATGCGAAGAAGTTACGGCACCCATGAAATTATGTTGCAGTATTGTTTTGATCTTGATCTGGACCGCATACAGAAAATACAACGTAATGTCAGATTTTTGTAACTTTGCAGATCATTTTTTTAAACTATTGCTTTCGCTTGCTAAAAAGGAACAAACCAAAATATGGCCATCATAACTGAAACGACCATGAAAAAAATCTTTTTAATTGCTTTGGTTGCGGTAGTATTTACCAGCTGCAACTGGCTCGGACGCGGAGACCGGGGTCACCTGGTTGGTGTTCAAAACAGACCGGATGCATTCTATGCTGACCCTCCCGGAATGGTGTTCATCCCCATGGGAAGCGTTATACTAGGCCCTTCTGACCAGGATATTGCCTATACACAAAATGCAAGATCGTGGACTGTTTCCCTGCCGGCATTTTACATGGATGAAACAGAGATTACAAATAATCAGTATCGACAGTTTGTTTATTGGGTAAGAGACTCTCTCGCACGTAGCATCCTGGCCGCCACGCTGGATCCGGATTTTGAAATTGATGAAGACGAGTTTGGCGAACCCCTGATCCCTCCGATGCTCAACTGGCGGCCGCCAATCCGCTGGGACGGTGAAGAAGAGCGGGTTGTACTCGAAGAGCTTTATCTGCCTGAGCAGGAACGTTTTTTCAGAAGGAGGGAGATCGACACACGATTGCTGGTTTACAGATACTTCACCATTGATCTTCGCCGGGCAGCAAATATAGAGCCCAACGAAAGAAGAAACCTGAACAGGGCAGATCTGATTACACAACATGAAACACATGTTTACCCTGACACATTGGTTTGGATCAGTGATTTTACCTATTCCTACAATGAACCCATGGCCAAACAGTATTTCTGGCATCCTGCTTTTGACCATTATCCGGTGGTAGGTGTCAACTGGGTACAGGCACGCGCTTTCAATGTCTGGAGAACACAATATCTCAACAGTTACCTTGCCAGCCGCAATCAACCTTTCGCCATGGATTTTGAATTGCCGTCAGAAGCGCAATGGGAATACGCTGCCAGGGGCGGGCGTGATCTCAATCCATATCCCTGGGGAGGCCCCTACCTTCGTGATCAGGAAGGCTGCTTCCTTGCCAATTTCAAACCTATGCGGGGCAGGTATGCCGATACAGGTGCTATGTACACCAATATCGCAGGGTTTTATCCACCAAATGATTACGGTCTTTATGACATGGCAGGAAACGTTTCGGAATGGACACGCAATGCCTATGATGAGTCCTTCTATTATTTTGGCCATGACCTGAGCCCTGATTATCAATATGAATTTAACCCTGATGTGGACCCACCGGCTCTCAGCAGGAAAGTTGTTCGCGGCGGATCATGGAAAGATATCGGATTTTTTCTGCAGGTTAGCACAAGAACATATGAGTTTCAGGATACAGCCACCTCATATATCGGATTCCGCAGCGTACAAACTTATCCGGGCCGCGACAGGGATGATGGCAGAAGGGGTGCATCAAATGTTTACTAATTATTATTAATAGATTGACAACGTTTTGAAAGGAATCTCCGGTTGCAAATAAATCTTTTCGCAGGATATTCCCAATGTTCAAATTAAAAAATTGCCACAAATGAAATTTGCACGCAAAAAAGGATGGAAAATTTTTATGTCCAGGCTCTATGGATGGGGTGCCTCTTTGGTGATCATCGGAGCTCTTTTCAAGATCATGCACTGGCCTTTTGCCGATTATGCTTTGATAATTGGAATGGGTGTAGAGGCGGTGGTGTTCTTTTTCTCAGCATTTGAACAGGTGCATGAGGAGCCGGACTGGAGTCTGGTTTATCCTGAGCTGGCAGGGCTTGAGTCGGATATGCCACGTGATGACCGCAGGCTTCAGGGCGCTGTTTCCCAACAACATATAACCTTGTCATCAAATCTGGACAAGTTGATGGAACAAGCCGACATCGGACCTGAGCTGATCAACAATCTCGGACGCGGCTTACGCAATCTCAGTGATAACGCGGCCAGGCTGGCAGACCTTTCCAATGCGACCATAGCCACCAATCAATATATCCAGAATATGGAAACTGCATCGAAGTCGGTGCTAGAGCTCAGCCAGTCATACAAAAACAAAGCGGAATATCTCAAGCATGATCTGAGCTTATCGGAGGAATATAACAGCAACCTGAAAAGCCTGGTCGGTTCACTCAACGAAATGAATGATGCTTACAGAGATTCGGCGCGAAAAGCCCAGGACGGTGCTTATGCTTCCGAAAGCCTGACAAAAAATCTCTCGGCACTAAATACGGCCTATGAGCTGCAGATGCAAGCGGCCGGCAAACAGGCCGAGGCAGCCCAGCGTCACCAGGAAACGATGGGCGGGGTAATTGACGAGCTTACCAGTTCAGCCCAAAAATCCAAACTTTTCCAGGCTGAGATGGAACAGCTCACCAAAAATATCCAGGCACTAAACAGTGTGTACGGAAATATGCTATCGGCCATGAATTTCAACATAAATAAATAATGGCTGATTTTTGCATTCGAAAAAAGTATTCAGCATTTAAAACAGATATAATTACAGCACAATATGGCAGCTGCTAAACAAACTCCAAGGCAAAGACTGATCGGTCTCATGTACCTGATCTTCCTCGCGCTGATGGCATTGAACGTTTCGGTGGTCGTGTTGGAGTCTTTTCCACTGATCAACAACAGCATTGAGGAAACCAACAGGAATTTTGAGACAAAGGTAGAAATGGTGTATATCGACTTCGATGTACAAAAAGCTGCGCATGGTGAGGAGTTGGTACAACCGTTTTACAATGAAGCCATGCATGTGAAATCGCTGGCTGATTCATTGGTTAATTATATCCGCAACAAGCGGACGCAAATGATTGCAAACATCAACCGCATCTCTATGGAAGAAGCTGAAAACATTCCTTTAGAGGATCTGCGGCGCCAGGATGATTACAGTTTTTCTTCACGTTTCTGGTTGATTGAAAACAATCTTGACCCCACCCAGCGAGCAGGAGGACCCGGTACGAGGGCTTACATACTCCGCGACATGATCA
>SKTQ01000329.1 GCA_007122505.1 Bacteroidales bacterium
AGGTTCTTTTTCCCAAGGTAAGTCACACCACGCCCCTCAATGTATGCCTCCCGCTCCCAGTTCCAGTGCGCGTTTGCCAGAACCTCATTGCCGCGTTCGGTATGACAGGAAAGACAGGTTTCCGTGATCTCATGGGGGTTGTCAAAATCACGCTGCAGCTCCTTGTGCTTGCTATGATCCACCGACGGAATGTGCGGAATGGAATATTCGGCCCTTAATGCTTCCAAAGCGGTATTGTCTTTGGAGGCATCACGGAGCATCACCGTTACTATGACAATGGGAAAAATAACCGTCAGAATAAATGTAGCGATGTTTTTCATGTGGATACAGTTTAGTCTAAAAGTCGAAATGCGTGAAGGTCAAAAGGTCAAAAAACCTTCCTTCGCTTCCTTTTCTGAATTTGAACACCGTTAACCGGTAATCGGCAATTGGTCATCAACAATATTCTTTGCAATGATTGCCAGGTATTTTCCATGATTAAGAAAAGGCCATATTTTCAAACATACAAATATATAAATACCAATTACAATAAAACAAACCAATGCGTTACATATATGTGTATCTGTTTTTTGTAAGCGGTTAATAATAAAACGGTTAAGTCTTATTGAGAATGTGTCTAAACTTATGTGGATTCGTTTTTTCGGCGGTGTGGAATCAAAAACTGGCTTTTACATGTAAGCGTATCATATTTTTATCTTTCAAGCCCATAAAGAAGTTATTGCCCTTCCCGTCAAAAAAATATCCGCCTAAAGTAATTTCCAGGTTGTCAATCCCTTGCCAGGTGATTTCAGGTGTGAGGAACCATGCATAGTCATCGGAGATATTGTTCCAGTCATTAACGGTAAAGCCTCCTGCCAGCGGCTGGATGTTTAATCTGTTTTGCAAAAAGCTGCGTTCGGTTTGTATGACCACATAATCGTTGAGTTCGCCTTTTCCGCTTTCGTGCAAAAAGCCTTTGATGAACTGGAAATTCATGTAGGTGCCGCCCGAAAAAGTGTAATCGGCACCGATTACGTATTTTACATAGGGGTCTTCTTGCAAAGCAACCACCTTGTCGTATATCACGGTTTCGGCAAAGTGTATGGTAACATCGGTATGGAAGCCGGACTCCGGTATAAACAGTGCCGCTTCGCCCCATATGCCTATTCTTCCGATACTTCCTGAGAAGTCGCCACCTGCAATATGATGGCGTGGATATTCCATAACGGCCAAAGCTTCGGTATCATTGGTCACAGGGTCAATTATGATGTCTACTGCGGTGGCTAAGGGAAGTGGATCCCTGCCATACACATAGCTGAACGAAAAATCAGTATTCAACAGGAAACTGCGCCACCGAAACCCCACATTTGACCCTTCATTGAAATTATTTTTTGGCAGGATCAGCGTGGTTTCATTTATGGGGACCAGCATTTCAGCATGTGGTAAGTTCACCGGTACGGAAAGGTCAAACACACCGGCAAAAGCACCCCTTGGCATGCTGGCCGGCTGAAAACGCGGGATATAGACCATTTGCAGGGAGCTGTTGCGGGTAAAATACCATTGCATGCTCAGGGCATCGGAGCCCATTGCACGACCAAAGTCCAGGATGTCTTCCAGGTCATAGGGGTTCAGGTTGTCGGTCGGATTGAACCGGTCGGCCGTACCCCACGCAATGCGTTGACGACCAATGGTAAGGTCTATGTTTTCAGAAACAAATCCATGCACTTCCGCATAAAGCTCCCTGATATCAAGGTCCCACGGACTGACCTTTCCCTTGTCTTGAAGGTCGGCATAGGTTTCCACAATGGAAGGGCCCAGGTGGCGAAGCCATACGTTTCCCCTTATATACAGCGGGCTGACCCTTTTTTCCAGAGACAGGTCCAGGCGGTTTTCGTTCCAGGCCCATTCACGGTCATCCTGCAAAAGCAGCCTTTGATCTGTTTCAATGGAGCCCCTCCAGAGCAAGGGATTTTCCTGTGCCGGCAAAGGCATCGTATGAACAATCAAAACGGCAGTCAAAAAAAACACAGCTTTTTTCATAAGTCTTGTTTTTTGCTTGTTTCCATTTAGCACCATGCATATTCAAACATACATGCAGCTTGTTTCCGTATATAGCCTTCTTTCATCAATACCTGGTAAGATTCCTTACCGAAAAAACACTGTCATCAATGCCGGTATCGAAGGCCACTTCCTCAAAGATCATACGGGTACTGTGGTTACGCCTCAGGTTGGTCATTTTTATTTCAGCAGTGTACCAGTAGTCCCCTTTCTTTTTGAAAGTATACTCAGCAACTTTGAAAGGCTGCCCACCCCTGTCAAAGGATTCCATTTTCAGCGGGTAATGGTGTTTTTTATGAATGTGTGCTATGATTTTGGAGTAATCGCTTCGCATATCAGGCAGTGGAGTTAATTCCAAAATGTATGTTTCGTCAGTCTCATCCAAAAGCTCTGGCGTAAACCTTTTTACATATTTTTCAGATTCCAGGTCTTCATAGGAAAAGTCAGTACCTGCGAAGGACTGGTTTTTGACGTGGGATGCTATGCGTCGCTCCCGCCCGTAAGCGGGCATATACAAATACATTACGTCATCGGGGAGAGACAGGAAGGCGATGCCGGCCTCTGCGGCGGGTGCAGTAAAGCGAAACAGCCGCTTGTTTGCCCCCTTTTGCCACACCTGTGCTTCGCGGACGCGTTCATTCCCGCCCCTGTCGGTCAGTATCATTCGTATGCTGCTGGTTTGATCCTCGCCGGCAAACAAAACTGCATCCATTTTCTTTAATATGCTGCCTGCATCTTCCGCAAAGGCTGTGTTTACCATCAAACCTGTAAAAATTAGGGTGATCAGAATTCTCAGTGTTTTCATGTTCATTCGTTTTTAAGCTGTAAGTTACTTATCAACATTGGTTATTTATTTCTATCCTTTTGCGCAAACATCATGGGCAGGATTGTCAGTGTGGCCATTCCGGATGTTAGCATGGTGACGGCTATCAGGAATCCAAACCGTTGCAGCGGAACCAGGTTGGAAAATACAAGCATGGCAAATCCGGCGCTCACGGCGATCATGTTGATGAAAATGGCTTTGCCGCTGATTCGGATCGCTTTTTCCAGGCTTTCTTTTATTCCCAGACCTTCATTCTGACCTTCCCCAAAACGGCTGATGAAATGAATGGAATAGTCAATTCCAATACCGATGGTAACACTACCGCTGAGCACAGTGGCAATGTCGAGCGGCACACCTGTAATGCCCATTGTGCCAAAGAGCACAACTAATGTGATCCCAATGGGGATGATGGCCATCAAACCCCTTTTTGCCGACCTAAGCAGCAATCCGGTCATCACCACAACCAGTATAATGGCAATGATCAGGCTGTATGTCTGACTGTTGATGATGCTGTCGTCGAGCCGTTTCAGCATCAGCGGAATCCCGGTAAATTCCAGTTTGTGCTTATCATTGCTGTTGTTTTGAGCATATTCCGTAAAATTGGTTTCAATTTCTCTCAGGACATCCAGCTCCTTGGATGTGACATATGCCTGGATAACCCCCTCTTCAAGTCCGGGGCTCACCAGTTGCTCCATGATCTCCTGTCCATCCAGCAAAAACCAAAGCTGTGCAATTTTGTATGGATCATCGGGGATGATCTCCCCTTCGCCCATCACGTCATTCATCTGTTTGATAAGGTCTGCTACCGACTGGCTGTAGGGTATATATGGGAATTGCTGCATAAAGTTTTGTGCCTCCTCCATCTGTAGCAGAACCACAGGATCCTGGACATTACCTTGCACGTGCAGATAGAGTGGTGTGCTTCCGTTGAAACTTTCCTTCAGCAGCTCTTCACCCTTTTTTACCATGCTGTCGTCCTTGAAATAATCGATGATATCAACCCGCCGCTCAATGCGCGTCATGCCCCATATGCTTACCACGACAATGGCAATCCAGATGGCAAGCAATTTTCTCCGGTGATCAAACACCATCATGGATAAGCGTGCCGGGATCTTGTCAAACAAAGTGAGGGACTTTGGTGTGCCAGGGGTTTTTAGTTTTTTTTCAAAAACCGCCATCACCGCAGGCACAAAACTGATGGTTAACAAAAGCGCAAAGAAAATGCCCATGGCGGAAAAAACACCAAACTCCCTGATCATAACAAGATATGATCCGGCAATGAAGGACAAAAATCCAAACATGGTTGTTATGGAAGCCAGAATTACAGGAACCACGATGTATGTGACGGCTCTCTTGAGTGCGCCATCGGGATTTACAGAGTGCTCAGCCAGGGCAGCGTTCACCACATGTATGGCGTAAGCACTGCCCACTGCCAGCAAAATTACCGGGATGATGTTTGTCATCATGGTGATCTGGTATCCGAGCATGGCAATGAAACCCATTGTCCATATCACCGCAATCAACACGGTGAGCATGGGCAGGATCAAACCCCGCGCGTTGCGGAAGCCCGCCAGCAAAACCAGGCTGATGATGATAAAAGTTAGCGGGGCAATAAAACGAATGTCGTATATGATGGTGCGGCTCAGCTCCAGCAGGGTAACCGGCATCCCGCCATAATGGATGTTGCCCTCAAAAGGAAACCCATGAAGCCTTCCCATGATCTCCTCCACCACCCCGGTACGGTCTGCACCTGCCAGTATTTTGCCCATGATCAGGGTAGCCATGGCATCCTCAGAAACAAGGTTGCCCCTGTACATATCCTTTGAAAGGGTATATCTTTTCAGCGAATCCAAAACTTCCGGATCCTGCGGAATATCAAACTCATCAATGAGCCGGCCCATCTCGATACCCCATTCAGAACCTTTGATATCCAACACATTGGTCAAACTGGTAACATATCCGATACCGGGTGTCGTCCGAATGCTGTCTGTTACCATCCTGATGATGTCAAGCATTTCGGGGTCAAAAACGTATTGCCCTTCAAGACCAACGATCACCATTTCATTACCGCCATAGGTATCACCTATCCGGTTGAATAAAGCGGCCGCAGGATCATCATCCGGAAGATAGCTCATCACATCTGCATTCACCTCCAGGTCTTTCAGAAAATTGGCCATCACAACCGTTATCATCAACACAGACACAATTACCCAATACCGGAACCGGATCACCCATTTTGCATACTTTTCCATAAAAGCATTAGCCATAACCCTGTTGCCTTTTAAAACCCTTTGCAAGTAATATTATTGATTGTCAACCAAATATGTATTATCCCATCACCATATGGAGAACCACAATGCTTTTCAAGGCATGCCAATCTTCGTGTTGTCATTGTGCCCGCCTGATACCGTTGTATAAAGTGGTGATCAGCGGATCAATGAGTCGCTCATGGTCAAAGTCGCTGCGTCCCATAAAAATGGGAAGCTCAAAGCCTTTGGTGGCCAGCACAATGGCATCAGCAACCAGCTGCGTGTCCGGAATATCAAACATCCCTTTCTCGTTGCCCTCATCAAGTATGCCTCTGATCAGTTCCGTTTCCCTGGCATCATATTCGGTCCGCAAATTCTCCACCATTCCCATCTTGTTTAGCAGGTCATTTCGCAGCGCATCATAATATATGGTAAGTTCCTTGATGCTGTTCATGCGGGTATGCATGTATTGCCGAAGCTTCTCGTCGGGTGCAATATCAGATTGAACCAGCTTTTCAAGTTTTTGCGCCAGCACCTCCACCTCTGTGTCGATCACTGCTTTAAATACTTCTTCCTTGCTGGTAAAATAGGTATATATGGTACGTCGCCCCTGACGCGCTGCCATGGCAATATCGGCCATGGATGCCTTATTGAAACCAAAGCGTTCGAACACTTTACGGGCACCAAGCAATATGTTCTCTCTTGTTGTCATAGTGTTGATGTGTGTGTTGCATGACATTTTCTGAATGTGGCAATGATCAATTGCACAAATATAGTGCTTTTGTGCATTGATGTCAAGATCCAACGAAAGTTTTTTATTTTTGTTGAAAACCAAAACAGGCAACAATGAAAAAGAAACGGATAGTTGTATTGACAGGCGCGGGTATCAGCGCGGAGAGCGGTATTAAGACCTTTCGCGACAGCGGCGGATTGTGGGAGGAGTATGATATTATGGATGTGGCCACTTTCGAGGCGTGGGAGCGAAACCGGGAACTGGTCATGGAATTTTACAACCAGCGGCGCAAACAATTGCACGAGGTGGAACCCAATGCGGCCCATTACGCGCTGGCAGAGCTTGAAAAAGACTATGATGTCCGGATTATCACCCAGAATGTGGATGACCTGCATGAACGCGCAGGCTCAACCCACGTGATGCATTTGCATGGTGAACTGAAAAAAGTGCGCTCTACCGTTGATGACTCATTGGTATATGATTTGGATGGGTGGGAACTCAAGTTGGGTGACAAATGTGAAAAGGGATCCCAGTTACGTCCGCACATTGTGTGGTTCGGTGAACCGGTGGATATGATCCCTGCAGCGGCTGACCTTAGCTCCACAGCAGATATATATGTGATCATCGGTACCTCGCTCAATGTATATCCGGCTGCCGGACTTGTCCATTACGTCAGCCCCGGCATACCTATCTATCTCATCGACCCCAATGATCTGAGTGTGGGCCATATTCACGGAGTGCGCATCATCAAAGATAAAGCAAGCACCGGCACGAAAAAGCTGGTTGAGGAGCTCACCGGAAAGCGACCGAAAACATAAATCGTTTGCATGCCGGCAATTCATGAAAGTTATCCATACCGGTAAAACATCAAAAAGGACAAATTAAGCAATGAATGTACATGATGCACCACAAAATAATGAAGTGCGAAAGCTCTCCATGGATGAGCTGGAGAGAAAAACACCGGAGCTTTTCAGGTCTTCGGAGAAATTTCCGCTGGTGCTGGTTCTGGACAATGTGCGCAGCATGATGAACACCGGTTCGGTATTCCGTACCGCAGACGCTTTTTTGCTGGAAGGTATATTGCTTTGCGGACTTACCGCCACTCCGCCTCACAGGGAGATCCACAAAACAGCCCTTGGTGCCACCGAGTCAGTCGCCTGGACCTACTTCGAAAAAACAACAGATGCTATCCAACAATTGAAAGACAAGGGATATACCGTAGTCGCCATGGAGCAGACCACAGAAAGCCTGAACCTCCTGACGTTCAGTCCGGCCGCCGGAGCAAAATATGCCATCGTTTTTGGCAATGAAGTGAAAGGCGTGCAGGATGAGGTGCTGGCCATGTGTGACCTGTGTCTTGAAATCCCCCAGTTTGGTACCAAACACTCACTGAATATCAGCGTGACAGCGGGCATGGTGGTTTGGGACTTCTTTAGCAAAACACCCCCGACCAAAAAATAACCATCCATTTCAAAAGGCCGTTAAGGGCAATTCAAAGGGTTTTGTTATCTTTGTTGTTCGATTTTCATGAATGTGATCTTTGCAGATTTCCTGCTTCAATTATAACGAAAGCACATTCTCAATCATAAACAACCCATCATCAAAAATCTAAAACATGTTATTTCTTTACAAAAGATTATTGCCGCATGGTCCAAATCATGCCAGAATTGCATTGTTTACGGCCTTTATCATGCTTTTTCTTATTGGCATGGAGGCAAAAGCGGAGTTTAAACCGGTCAAAAGGGGAGAACGGCCGCCCATAGACCTTTCCAATGTTCCGGAAGATGCTTATGAGAAAGGAGTTATCCGGATCAAATTTAACGAAACGGCAGAACGAACTCTTTCAGAAAACGAAATGAGTCGCACCGGTGAGGGTACGATCACCTTTGGTGTGCCCGCTGTGGATGCCCTCAATCAAACTTACGGTGTATTCAATGCGCGGAAGTCTTTTGATTCACCGGCACTGAATAATCGCTACACGGAAAGACACCGAAAATGGGGGTTTCATCTGTGGTACGACCTTACGGTGGATGAATCTGCCGATATCATAGCCATGGTGATCGACTACATGGGCCTTGATGAAATAACCATTGCCGAGCCACATTACAAAAAAGAATTGATTGGCAATGTTCCCAATGAATGGGAGGATTACACCGCTGATACTGCACTGGAACACCATACACGGGAAGGAAGAGGATGGTTTCCGAACGATCCCGATTTTGATGCGCAGTGGCATTATCACAACACCGGTCAGACCAATGGCACGCCAGGCGCCGATATCAGTCTGCCTGAGGCATGGACCATCGAAACCGGGGATATACAGGTTATCGTTGCTGTGGTTGACGGAGGCATCGCCATCAACCATCCCGATCTGGCAGGAAATATCTGGGAGGGTGTTGGTTACAACTTTGTAAGCAACACACCCAACATTGTTCCCCACAACCATGGATCTCACGTGGCAGGCACCATTGCCGCTGTTAACAACAATGCAGTTGGTGTAAGTGGTATTGCCGGCGGGTGGGGTGACATTCCGGGTGTAAGCCTGATGTCGGCCCAGGTTTTTGAGCCCGGCTGGGGCCAGTCGGGCGGCTTTCATCTGGCACCTGTGTATGCCGCCGATAATGGCGCTGCCATTTCTCAAAACAGTTGGGGTTATACATCAACCGGGTATTATGAACAGGCCGTGCTCGATGCCATCGACTATTTTAATGTTAACGGTGGTGGTGACGTGATGGACGGTGGCTTGACTATCTTTGCCGCCGGAAACAGCAGCAACGCAGGAGCCAACTATCCGGGGTACTATTCCGGTGCCATGGCTGTTGCCGCCCTCAACCACAACGACCAGCTCGCCTGGTATTCCAACTTTGGTACACACATTGAAATATCTGCTCCCGGCGGAGAAACAAACACAAATCCTATAGAAGGCGTGCTCAGCCCTGTAAATGTAGGTTATGATTTTTACCAGGGAACCTCCATGGCCTGCCCGCATGTGTCAGGGGTTGTCGCCCTCATGCTTTCGATGGCCCCGGGAGAGTTTGAAGTGGAAGAGATTAAGGATATGTTGCTCTCCACTACCGATGATATATATGGCAGCAACCCCAACTACATCGGTTTGTTGGGAACAGGACGGGTGAATGCCTTCGCTGCACTGTCAGAAACGCTTTTCAACATGGCTGACCCGGAAGCCCCAGCCGCACCATTGAACCTCACCGTAACCGCTGACCCCGATGGAGAACTGGCGGCAGAACTCAACTGGACTAACCCGGTTGAGGCAGCCGGTGGAGAAACCCTCGCAGATCTCGATACAATCCATGTTTTCCGTGGAGATTTACTTATTTATTCCATCCTCGATCCTGTAATTGGCGAAGAAGTCTCATATACAGATCATGATATTGACCAGGATGGCACCTACCTGTATGTTGTCAGGGGAGCCAATTTTGCGGGCACCGGGCTGGCGGCTACCGGAAGTGCTTATGTTGGCCATGACGTTCCTGCAGCTCCTACTGATGTTGTTCTGGAAGCAGCCGGCGACAATGCCATCCTTAGCTGGCAGGCACCGGAAACAGGATTGAACAACGGCTTTTTCGACGGCAACAATCTGAGCTACAGTATTCACAGGAACCCCGGCAACATTGAAGTGGCCTCCGGTATCACCCAACCGGTGTTTTTTGATCAGAATATACCCGATGTCGGCAACTATTTTTATTCAGTAACTGCCCATAACCATGTGGGAGAGGGGGGAACCGGTACTTCAAACATAAGCACTTTGGGTGCTGAAGGCCTGCTCATTTATGAGCCCTTCGATCTGCCGGCTGGTGAATTACCTGTGGGATGGTATATCGAAGGCCCCGGTGAAAGCAACTGGGGAGTGCACAATTCTGAAACCGCAGGTGGTGAGGCACCGCAGATGCGCCTGAACTGGAGCCCGTCATTTACAGCAGTTTCAAAACTTATTACCCATACCGTAGATATTTCCGATTATGAACAGGTAAGACTGACATTCCGTCAGTACCTGAGAAACTATGGTTCAGTAGCCGGTCAAATATCTGTCAACTACAGCCTGGATGGTGAGGATATCTGGGAAGAGCTCATGTCATTTGACGGTACTGCCGATTATGGCCCCCTGTTGGAAGAGTTCTTTATTGACCTTACAGACGAAAACGAATCGATACGATTTGCCTTCAGATGGGAAGGAAACACCTGGAATATCTGGGACTGGAACATAGACGATGTGGTACTTGAAGGGATTGGCGATTTTTATGAAGTGACTTTCGAAGTGCGGGATGAAGAAGAGATGCCGGTACAGGGTGCAACCGTAACCCTGGATGGCGAACATGGCATGGAAGTGATACCGGGCCTTTATCTCTATACCCGCGTTGAACCCGGTTTGTACAATGTTACCATCGAAAAAGAAGGATTTGAACCCTATGAAGGAGAAGTGGAAGTGGTTGATGACCATATTTCTGAATCCATCGTGCTGATGCACAAACGGTTTTTGGTCACCTTTGATGTGCGTGATCAGGATGACGCATCATTAGATGGTGCCGTCATTACACTCGGTGAGCAGACCAATGCACCCGGAGACTATGTATTTGATGAAATCATCGGTGGTGTTTATCCCTATTTTGTTGAAAAGGAGGGGTATCATCCCGTGTCAGATACCTTGGTTGTTAGTCTTGAAGATGTTATCAAAGAGGTGACTTTGGACCTGATCGTTTATTCGGTTACTTTTGAACCGGTTGATATAGATGGAGAGCCCATTCACGGGGCAGTGGTGGTTTTCGAAGGCACGGAACACCAGGCCGGCCATTACATCCTTGACGATATTGTTCCGGGTAGTTATGACTACACAGTAATGAAAGAAAACTACTTCCCGGCGCACGGCACCCTGGAGATCGTCAATGATGATGTATGGGAGCAAGTTGTATTATTGGTAGATGATACAAGTACAGAAGATATGACGGATCATCAACTGCTTGTATATCCAAACCCCGCATCCGGCAAAGTGAACGTGGAGGCCGACGTCCGGATCAGCAAAATCGTGCTGACCGACATCATTGGTAACACCATAAAAACCATTGGCGTTGACGCCATGCAAACCGGCATTGACGTTCAACACCTGGATACAGGCATTTATTTTATCCGCATTTACATGGCGGATGAGGATGTGATTACAAGAAGGCTGCAGATTGTAAGATAATCCGGTCTTTACTCGAAAGTAAATGAGATCATGATGCTGCGTGAATTCAGGCGGTCAATGGAGTTATAGTATAAAAAACCTTCTTCTCCCGGTCTTATCAGATTAGTTAGTCCGAAAGATGCCTTGACTTCTGCCGAGAATTTGAAGTAAAAAAAGTAATGATCCAGTCCCACCCCCAGTTCGTAGTGGAGATCGTTACGGGCTATTCTGGCGAGAATTGCGTCACCAACTCCCAGCTCAATGGAAGCAAGGTCATGCGTGTATTTCACACCACCGATGACGTATGCCCTGGTGTTGTTCATTCGTGCAGATTTAAACTTGAGGTGTAGAGGAAACTCCAGCAAGGTTAATTCCAAATCCTGCTTAGCCGAAGGTGTTCCCGACTGCCAGTCATCCAGCCAATAGTATTCCAGATATCTGTCTCCAAAGGTGATCGTCGGAATGAAACGCAGATCCATATGTGGCGTAAGATTCAGGTTAGACACAATGCCGATATGAAATCCGTAGTCTTTCTCCGGCAAAACATATTCAAAGCCGAATTC
>SKTQ01000174.1 GCA_007122505.1 Bacteroidales bacterium
GACATGGCCATTAAGATGGGTGTGCGCAGCATCCCCTACCAGGGAGAAAAGTCCACCTACAAGCCCGACCTGTCGCCCGCCATTTTGCGCGACATGGACAAGTGCATCATGTGCCGCCGTTGCGAGACCATGTGCAACGACTTCCAGACTGTTGGTGTGCTGTCGGGTGTGAACAGGGGCTTTGAAGCGGTGGTGGCACCGGCTTTCGAACGCGACCTGGATCACAGTGAGTGTACTTATTGCGGACAATGTGTGGCTGTTTGCCCGACCGCCGCCCTCACGGAAGTGGACCATACCACGCAACTGATCCGTGACCTGGCTGATCCCACCAAAAAAGTAGTGGTGCAGACTGCCCCTGCAGTGCGTGCAGCACTTGGTGAAGCCTTTGGCATGGAGCCCGGCACCTTGGTGACCGGCAAAATGGTGGCCGCACTGCGCAGGCTCGGATTCGACTATGTGTTTGATACCGACTTCGCCGCCGACCTCACCATTATGGAAGAAGGAACGGAACTGTTAGACCGCCTTACCCGTTTTCTGGGTGGCGACAAAGAAGTGAAGCTGCCAATGCTCACCTCCTGTTGCCCGGGATGGGTGAACTTTTTTGAGTACCATTTCCCCGATATGCGCGACATCCCCTCTACGGCCAGATCGCCGCAGCAGATGTTCGGCGCCATCGCCAAAACCTATTTTGCCGACAAGATCGAGACAAAACGGGAAGAGATGGTGGTGGTATCGGTGATGCCTTGTGTGGCCAAGAAATATGAATGTACAAGGGAAGAGTTCAAGGTGAATGGCAATCCCGATGTGGATTATTCTATCTCCACCAGGGAGCTGGCTATGCTCATCAAGCGCAGCAACATGGATTTCAAGAGCCTGCCCGACGAAGATTTCGACAAGCCCCTGGGTGAATCAACCGGTGCGGCTGTGATTTTTGGTACCACCGGCGGTGTGATTGAGGCGGCTGTACGTTCGGCTTACGAAATACACACAGGAAAGACTTTGGAAAAGATTGACTTTGAGCAATTGCGTGGTATCGAAGGTATCCGCTCGGCTACTGTTGATTTTGACGGTGTAGATATCAACATCGGTATTGCCCATGGTTTGGGTCATGCCAGGAAATTGCTGGATGACATCAAGGCAGGCCGTAGCGAGTATCATGCCATCGAGATCATGGCTTGTCCGGGAGGTTGTGTTGGTGGTGGCGGACAGCCCCTGCACCATGGCAACCCGGAGATCATCAAAGCGCGCCAAAAGGCTATCTACCGTGAAGACCAGAACAAACCCATCAGGAAATCCCACGAAAACCCATACATTCTCAAACTGTATGAAGAATTTTTGGGTAAGCCCATGAGCGAGAAAGCGCATCAGCTTTTGCATACCCATTATTTTGATAAAAAGCAGAAAGATGTGTTGCTGGACTAAGGTCAGAAGCTTGAAATTCAGAGGTGTAATCAAAAAAACAGTAAGATAATGACATCCATCAAATTAAAATTAAAAGAAAGCGAAGTGCAGCAACTGAAAGATGTTGCCAAGTCGTTCAATAATGAACCCGGGGAGCTGATCAACGTGTTGCACAAGGCACAGGAGATATTCGGCTATTTGCCTGCGGAGGTGCAGGAGGTGGTTGCCGAGGAGTTGAATGTGTCGGTTGCCAAGGTATATGGTGTGGTTACTTTTTATTCCTTTTTCACCATGCTTCCCCGCGGGCGTTATCCCATTTCCATCTGTACCGGAACGGCCTGTTATGTGCGTGGTGCCGACAAGGTGCTGGATGAGTTCAAGCGTTTGCTTAAGGTTCCTGTTGGTGAGACCACCGAGGACGGCAAGTTTTCCATCACCTGTTTGCGTTGTGTGGGTGCTTGCGGATTGGCGCCGGTGGTGATGGTTGGCGAAAAGACCTACGGTCGTGTCACCACCGATGGGGTGAAGGATATCCTGAAGGATTATGAGGACGCGGAATAGCGATTTTCGATTTATCGATGACCGATTTCCGATGATCGATTAATGATAACCGGTTACCTATCTTGTTAGGTGATTTAGAGGAGGCGCAGGGTTTTGCGCCTCCTTTTTTTTACGAAATTGCCCGTTATTACAGTCGGTCATCTTCATAGGTTTATTTCATTATAATGGGATGAATTATGAATGCTTTTTTAGTGAAGCATTGCAAGCATCCAAAAATATGATACTATTATTTAGTATTACTACTGTCCGGCAAAATTGTATTTCGTTCCTAACGGGACTTCTGGACATACCCTATAATGGTTACTGCCAAGATTTTGCCCCTATCAGGGCAGCCCCGATAGGGGCAAAATCCTGGTAGAATCAAAAACAAACCCCCATTCTTTTAAGTCCCGTAGGGATGATATAAATCAAGCGTTTCAGAGCCATTATGCATTTTTTCCGTACAGCAGTGATTTAGTATATAAAAAACAATACACAGCTTTGTATGATACAACAGTTTGTATGATGGCTAATGCTACAAAACACTAACCAGCAAGGATTTCATTTGCAGGGATTGTTGATTTTTCTTACCAGGAAAAATTTCAATTTTTCCGGCTCTCAAATGCCCAGACATTTTATTCGTTGAAGTTACCGGTCTGCTCAATGGCAGAGCAGGATATAGCAAATTGGGAAGCACTGCACAAATCCGAAAGTTTCAATTATTCGCAAGCACAAACAGGGTAAAAGCCGGACGTGCGGGGCTAAAGATTATTTAACAATTTATTAATGTTTTAATATATTGTTTTATTTATATGTTTAAATAAATTAATATATTTGTATAAATGTTTGTGTATGCTTATTTATATTGAATGGATTTTTATGTGAATCTTTGATATAAATAGTCTGATGACCACTTGCTTATTTTCTCCATGAGTCGGAAGAAAAGCAAACTTCATGCTAAATTATGTCTGGACGTTTCCCTGCAAAAGGAAATCGTGACATACGAAGAATGGATATTAAATTCTTTGATAATGATGTTGATGGAACCGCCGGTTCTGCAGTTCGGCAAAGTAATTTGCGGAAAATGTCGTTAGGCAACTTACCTAATCAAACATTAAAACATTAGTACGAAAGAATCATTTAACCAAAACACATACATCATGAAACTGATCA
>SKTQ01000291.1 GCA_007122505.1 Bacteroidales bacterium
CTCGACAGGGATGGCCTTGAAGTGGCGCGTGAAACCAGGACAGATTTATCCAATCTGCGCCGGGGTGAGCAATTTTATCCGGCTATTTATCCCTGTTCCGGCAATGGTTTTATCATTGTACAAAGTACTGGAAGGGTTAGGGATGCCGGATACACCCTTGAACATGTTGATCACAACCTGCAGGTATTGATGAATCTGGAATTTTGCCACCCGGAGGCACAAATATTTGTATATGATATGGTTAACACCGGCAACCGTTTGTATGTACTTGAGGCAAGCGAAAGAAGAGGCAGGACCCTCAATGTCCGGTTGCAATGCATTGATCTCAAGAATCAGCACCTCCTGTATACAAAAGAACTTTCAGACACGCAAAACAGCTTTTTTCCTACCGCC
This sequence comes from Bacteroidales bacterium, assembly GCA_007122505.1. Taxonomy (GTDB): domain Bacteria; phylum Bacteroidota; class Bacteroidia; order Bacteroidales; family UBA7960; genus PUPG01. Next base: position 394 of record SKTQ01000291.1, read on the forward strand.
ATCTTACCCGGTGAGGACAATACACTTGCCATGGCAGGTACATATTTTAATGGTGACAGGATCAGGGGCGGTGATACCAGGGGACTTTTCTTTATGCATCTGACCGAAGAGGGTAATACTGCAGGAATGGACGTACACCCATGGAGAGAACTCAGAAGGACTTTAAGGACAACCGTACCGGACTGGTTTTTCCGGGTTATGCCGGATGTGCACATCCATGCCATTGAACGCAACGCGGATGGCAGTTTTATGGCCATAGCTGAGCTGTACCGCTATTCGGGGGAGGTGAGGAAAGAAGAGAGAAATGGCCAGAAAGAGCAATACCACCGAATCAGAATGCTTGATTTTATGCTGTTTGGTTTCGACCAGAAAGGACAGATCCTTTACACTGAGCGCATTGAAAGGCCCCATATGGTACTGAAACTGGATTCGGAGATCACGGGTGGTTCATCCTCTTTGGCTCATCAGGCAGGTCAGGGGCCGCTAAACCGGGCGAGGGCAATGAAAAAAGGGCATGCCTTCACCTACCGCTTCCATCAAAAATCTGATGAACAATTCAACCTGGCATTTATGAGTTATGAGACTAAGACCCATTATGCTTATTTGATGGATATTTCCGGTGATTATCATGCACAAAAGGTAAGCCTACGGTATGCAAAACCGGCCTTAATCAGCTACTTGCAAATTATTGACCTGTGTACAAACCAGTCTGGCTTCGGTTTTACGCTGGCTGAGCTCAACACCCGCAGCTTTGATGATTCTGAAATATTCTGGCGTGGTATAATGCCCGGAAAAAATGGAAGCATGCTGACTTATGAATTCATGCCGCTGAATGGTAAGCTGCAACTCAATGTGGTAAGGTTTCAGGAGTCCATGTAACAGTCAGGGAGGCAGTGAAGCTGCCTAATTCCCATGTGATACATATTAATTGGAAAACCGGTGCCTGGTTGGGTACCGGTTTTATTGTCACGAATTGCAGTGTTCCGGGCTGCTTTATCTATAAATAAAATGCGCCTGAATGCATCATTTAGCCACCTGATCCCCGGGAAATAAAGCCTGTTATATTGGTTAATAGTACAATGCCTCCTGTGGCGACCGCAAATAACCGGCTTAGGTTTTCGAAAATATCTTTGTTTGCCAAAAACAGAAATATGATCACACCAACCACTACCAATATCAAAAATAATTTATATCCTTTCCAACCTGTTCCTGTGACACCCAAGGATTGTTTTAGCTTGTCCTTTTCCTGCTTGGTGATTTTCTGTTCAACAAACCTTCGGAAACTTTCATTCATAAACCGCACTGAATGATCTTCTATTACGAGTAAACCTTTTTTGAGCAATTGATGGATGATTACCTTGTTTTTTACATTGACGAACTGATCATTCGCCAGATCGCTTAGAACAAACTTTTCAGATGGTGAACATGCAGTAAGCAGGTAGTCATAATACTGATTTACTATTTCTTTAATCTTTAAGATGATACGTTCTTCCACAATAGAATCAGGGAGTTGTTCTTTTTGAAGGTTTTTATAGAACGACCTCATCTCATCATAATAACCATAGAGGTAATTACTATACCGAAGTTCACGGCATATAAAGCACTCAAAGTATTTGTCTTTATCCTTAGCTATTTCTTTAACCATATTTTCACAGTTTTCCACCGGGCCGCAATTGGAGGTTTCTTTCAGGGGCTCAGTTGTTTGTGGCAAATGTAATACACTTGTCAGGGCAATAATTTGCCGATAATCATGGCTGATTTGTTCCCATTTGCCCTTTTCCGCTTCCGTATTTAGTTTTTGTGTAATAAACGCTTCCACTGCATGCAAAGGAATGGAACTAATCAGTAAAACTTTCCGTTTCTTGCGGATCCTTTTATTTATTTCTTTCAATTGCTCTTCAAAGGCATCAGCTTTCTGGTAATTGCTGAAGGCTTCTTTCAAAATGTCATATTTCTCCCCTCCGTTTTCTTTCGATTTACTGACAATCAGTTGAAATCCATCTTTATCACAATTTCGAAATGTGATATTTTGATTTGGAGCTGTTTTACTTGCCTGCACAAATGAACCAAATGGACTGTCTATGATCAAAACCGGCAAATCTCTGGCTTTTCCAAATTGAATTTGGAGATCATCCCAAAAATCCGTTTTATTATATTTCTCGGTCACGGAAAAGCCAAACATGTTTCTGACACTGTATCTTATCAGAAAATAGACTCCAGATAGCGCGAGAAGAACCATGATCCAGAAAAATCCAATGACAAAAAATTGGGTGCTGGAATTCCGGGAAGTCTTTTCATCAAACCAGGGGTTGAATAATCGAGGTCTCGATACGCTCGTTTGAATTTTAAGCGTATCAAGCCTTTTGAAATTGTAATGCTCCGAGTCGGACACAAAGCGATAAACAAGGCTATTATTATGCTTTGACCATTTATTACGATCTGGGAAATGGTAATTATCCAGGTATTTTCCTTCAACAGACAACCGGTCGCTCAATGGTTTGAAACGGTTTACAATACTGTCGGCTCTGGAATAGCCCTTGTCTGAGTTAGAGTTTTTTAATGAATCACTTACAAATGATGAGGAGATTGCTTCTGTATAGATACCTCGCCTGATCCTTTCCGTGTAGAGATTTGCTGTATATTCATCTTGTGGAAATGGTTTGTAATAATTTTTTATTCTGATGTTTCGCTCCAAATAACTATTGGCAAGTTCGAA
>SKTQ01000160.1 GCA_007122505.1 Bacteroidales bacterium
ATCTATGGGGGCACCTTTGCCGACGAAGATTTTCGTGACAGGAACGTGGCCGACACATGGTTTCAGGACAGATACCAGAAAAAACTCTCTGCCAAAGACCTGGAAGCAACCACAAAGTACCGTTACGACCCGGCATTCAACACAGGAGGCACATTCGGCGTGAACTATGCCACCGTTAAAGACCATATCATGGCCTTTAATTACCGCACGATTTACTGGACTGACGAGGAAAGATTGAACCTGCATGAAAAATTTATTGTGAACCACTACCTGAAGCAGTTCAATGAAGAAACCATCGCCAAAAAACAACAGAAAACCTGCGGTGAGCCTTGTGCGGCTGTCTGCAAAAAGCTGAACGGCGAGTTCAAAAAAGATTTTGAACCCTACCAGACCATGGGCCCCTTAATAGGCGTGTTTGACCAACGGGCGGCAGAGCAGGTAAACAGTCTGGCCGACAGCCTCGGATTTGATGCCATCAGCGTGGGAGGGGTCATCGCCTGGCTCATGGATTGTCTCTGCGAAAAGCTGCTGGAGCCTGCCGACCTCAACGTGTCTGCCATTCCAAATTTTGAGATGGAAGGCTTCGATGTGGTAAAGGATTCCATGAATAATGCCAACATTGCTATGGAAATCCTCCATGAAATGGCCCGGCCGGAGAGCAAAATCAACCTGATGGAAGGGGCCCGCAAGTATGCCCGCAACCTGGCACGCAAAAAGAACAAACGCATCATAGACCTTTTCGTGTATATTGGTTTTGCCCGCCACGGATGGATGGTGCCGAACCAGTACTGGACACCGGGGGTGCTGTCGCCTATGGCCATGATGGGTAAATATTACATGAATTACGGAAAACAATTTATCCCGCCTCGTGAGCTGGGCCGCGAAAATGCCCGGAGAATGCTGCAGGAACTGATCATCGATAACCTCGGCATCTGTCGCTTTCACCGGGCTTGGGCAGAAGACCTGATGCCGGATATTGTCGGGAAGCTGTTCGGCAACAAAGAAGGATTTCTGAAAAGCATTGACCTGACCGCGAGCCGCATCCAAAGCCGCAATGCCTCTTTGTTCTGGGAGTCGGAACGCACAATGGATTATGTGCATACCTTTTTGAAGAAAAAGCTGGCGGAAGGAGATGCACATCCGGAGCTGCCCCATTGGGTAGAAAAATTCGATGCCGACAAAAAAGAAGCAGCACTGGAGTTCTGGTATGAAATTCATAAAGGAGCGCACGAAACCCTCAGGGAGTTTTGACAAGGATTCACCCGCAACCACATTTTCATTGAAAGCAAAAGCAGTAAGCAGAAAAGAAAGCTCATTATGCTATTTGTGTTGAAAACAATACTACCCCTTTGCGATTTTTGCGTTTATATTTTTGCGGGCTTTGCGTGAAACATTTTATTCCTCGCAAAGGCCGCAAAGGTTAAATCACGCAAAAAGCGCAAAGAAAGGCTGCATTATTCATCACAGCAGCTGTGAAGGGATTTGCGGGGGGGCGGGGAACGCCCTGAAGGGGCAAATTAATTCAGCCCAGTGGCAACGCCCTGGGTAAATGCGGATAACACCACACCCGCGCCCTGAAGGGCAGCTTAAAAACCAGAACAAAGAGCTGGATCGTAAATACAAACGAAATTATAAACCAATGAAACAGACACATATTTTTTGGTTTTTAACGATGATTTTGCTGCCGTTTGCCGGTAACGGGCAGACCTTTTACCATACAGGCAACGAAGAGCCTGTGGAGACAGATCATTTGCCGGGCCTTGTACTGGCCGGCGGAGCCACAGACAACAGCGACGCCATGAAGTGGATGCTTGAAAGGGCAAATGGTGGTGATGTGGTTGTGCTTAGGGCCACCGGATCAGATGGTTACAACAACTACTTTTTTTCTCAGCTTGGTGTTGATGTCAATTCTGTGACCACCATCGTGATCACCTCACCTGAAGAAGCCGATAATGAACAGGTAATCAGCACTCTAAACAACGCTGAGGTGGTTTTCATTGCCGGCGGAAATCAGTGGCATTATGTGGACAACTGGCGCGACACAGAAATGCTGGCAACCCTTAACAACCTGATCAATGAAAAGCAGATCACCATCGGAGGCACCAGTGCCGGCATGGCAGTGCTCGGAGAAGTTGTGTTTACCGCCGAAAATGGAACCGTATGGTCTTCGGAAGCTTTGGGTAACCCTTATCACTGGCGTGTAAAACTGGAAAAGGACTTTCTGGATGTACCCTTTATGGCCAATACAATCACTGACACCCATTACAACCGTTTGGAAAATGACGGCAACGACCGCAAGGGAAGACATGTGGCATTTATGGCCAGGATGGTGGCCGACTGGGACATGCCGGCCAGGGGTATCGCTGCCAATGAATACACAGCCATCGTTGTTGACGAAACCGGCAAAGCAATGGTCTTCGGGCACCCTTCCTATCCTGACTACGGTTACTTCCTGCAGAAACATGGCGGCACCCCGGAAGTTTGTGAACAAGGAGAAGCCCTCACATGGCACAGAAACGGTAAAGCCCTCAAGGTGTATAAAGTGAAGGGTGATTTTGAAGGAAGCGGCTGGTTCAGCCTCGACAACTGGGAAGAAGGCGAGGGTGGCGAGTGGCAATACTGGTATGTGGACGAAGGAGAGCTTTTTGAAACCGGCGCAAATGACGACACAGGGATATCACCAGACTTTTCAGAAGAGCATGCCATTCAAATCTATCCAAATCCTGCAGGGGCCGTGCTCAATATTACCATTGACCATTCTCGATTACCGACGAACACCAAAGGAGCTGTTATGAGGATATTAACATCCGACGGGAAGGTAATCCATACCTTAGGTGCGGAAACGGACCCGGGCCAGTCATATACAAATCACTACAGCGTTGACATTGACCACCTTCCTGCCGGCATATACCTGTTGGAGTACCACAACGGGAGCCGCAGCCGGACACTACGCTGGATGAAAAAATAGTTGACAAATTTTGTGCTGTTTTTAATTCTTCCGGGATCAAACGCTGGTTATTTGGACAGGTCAAGCCCTGTCCCTACAAATATCTCCGTTAAATTAACCGCAGGCCGGTCAAGCCCGGCCTATACAAACGGATCCGA
>SKTQ01000059.1 GCA_007122505.1 Bacteroidales bacterium
ATTGGGCTACAATACAGACATGGAGCAGTAACACCGCGAACCCTGCAACATTTAATCAAAACCTGCCTGCGCTGGCAGGAGAACCCAACGTAATATTCCGCTGGAACATGAATTATGGTGGTGGCGGACCACCCCACAATTCAAGAAGCTGGAGCATCGATGATATCTCCGTAACAGGAACAATAGCCCAGGGCGGAGATGATGTCTCTCAACCTTTGTATGACGACACATACATTTCAGATTCCGATATTTTGGAAATGACCTGCTTCCCCAATCCGGCAATCGATCAGGTAAATATCTCTTTTAATCGTGATGTGACAAATGGAACAATCATTTTCACCGATATCTCAGGAAGGGATGTATATCAAATGACTGTTAATGATTTGCAAAGGCAGGAAACCATCAGTGTAAATACAGGCACGTGGCCCGGCGGGCTTTTCGTTGTGCGCCTGATTACCAACGAAGGAACGACTACACAAATCATCAGTGTGAAATAAACTTTCTCATTTCATGCTGCTGTCTTTAATTGATAAGAAAGGCTGCCGGGTCCGGCAGCCTTTCTTTGTTTTAGACTTTAAACTTCCTCATCAATATTTTTTTTCTGAACTCCGGCTTCCTTAATTAAACCCTTAGCGATGATCATTGCTTCACTGGCCACTTTCTATATTATAGCCCCTTTGTTGATTCTGTACCATTGTCAACGCTATCCTGCCATTTGTTCCGGTCATTGCCGGAGCAGCGGGTAGCCGACATATCATCATTACCGGGATAAAGATCGGTATTATTGGGTATGCGGCCTGGAGTTACCTCGGGTTTCTTGTTACTGAAGTGCTGAGCAGATTTTAACTGAATACGGAATAAAAATTGCAGTCTGAAATCAAGATATGGACCGGGCGGCCTGCCACTCATCAACCAATTCCCTGAATACCTCTTTTACGGTAGATATCTTTGTTGCCAGGTATGCATTGGCTCCTGCAAAGGCATAACCGTTTTTCATATTGCCTTTATAAGCATTATATAGTGCCGTGACAATGCAATACGGACTGCTCGAAACATCACAAGTTTTGATGCAATGAAACGGACATCTTAGTGGGATCTTTAACCCCTTTTTAACTTTGTCCAAAAATTGATTATGGATGGCCCTGCCGGGCATTCCCACCGGACTCTGAATGATCTCCATATCAGCTTCCGAAGCATCGATATAGGTTTGCTTAAAACGCGGCGAAGCATCACATTCAACAGTAGTCACGAAACGGGTTCCCAATTGAACACCTCTGGCACCTTTTTGCATAATATGGTAGATATCCTTACCTGTGTATATTCCACCGGCTGCTATCACAGGAATCTCGCAATGGTACCTGTCTTCAAAAAGTTTCACTTCCTTCAACACTTCCGGTATCAGCTCTTCAAGCGCATAATGGGTGTCATCAATATTTTCTTTTTTAAAGCCCAAATGCCCTCCTGCTCTGGGACCCTCCACAACAAAAGCATCGGGAAGGTAGTTGTGATTTGATTTCCACTTTTCGCAGATAATCCGTGCAGCTCTCCCCGATGAAACAATAGGAACAAGCTTTGTTTTGCTTCCCGGTTTTAAAAACTTCGGCAATTCAAACGGCAGTCCGGCACCTGAAAAAATGATGTCTATCTTTTCCTCAATGGAGGTACGCACCAAATCTGCAAAATTTGACATGGCAACCATTATGTTTACCCCAATAACTCCTTTGGTTTGTTCCCTGGCTTTACGAATCTCTTTTTTTAACCCTTCAATGTTTGCCTGCAGGTAATCAAGCGCCGGCACACGATGCACAAATCCCAATCCTGCGGCAGAAATAACCCCTACACCGCCTTCATTGGCCACAGCTACCGCCAGGCCCGAAAGACTTATACCTACACCCATTCCTCCCTGGATGACGGGAACGGGAATGTGTATCCCGCCTATTTTTAATGCTTCTATCAAAGTTGTTTAATCGATTTGGTTATAAAAGTATAAAGATACTAAAATTAATATACTTACTTATTGTTTTTCAAAAACTTATATTTATTTAACATAACAAATGCTTAACCTGGATTATTCATGATTTTCATTCGGGTCAGATGGTCGAAAGCCGCCGACATAATCGTCTATTTCACGTTTTCGCAACCAGGCAGATGGCCTGAAGTAAAAGCACCTGAAAAAAGCAAACAAATTGAGTTTTTGCAAGATATTGTCCTCATTGTCATTTAATCAATCAGATACAGCAATTTATTTGCTTTTTGTGAATCATGCAGGGTAAAAAGATTTCCATCTCCGGAGCTAAAATAACATCATATAGAAAAAATCAAATTTATCCTTTTGATTTGGGCTTGGTATCGTTTTTGAAAGCTTTTCACACGAATAAGTTACGGCAACGTGGGATTATGCATCCCTCTTGTATTCTTTTGTGCAAGGTGTTTTCCAGGTAATCCGTATTGGAATCTAGTTCACCCACAGGAAGTTTTTGCTGTTGTTTTGCATTCTTTTTCTATATACTTTTGTAGAGATAACCTAACAGATAATTATCATGAAAGATAAATTTAAGACAGGAAGCTTAGCAAATGCGATAATTTTGCTGGTTTTGTTTACTTTTTCAGCATATGCCCAGGATATTTCCGAGCCGGGTCGCCGTTTTGAAATCAAATCGGGCCATATTGAATATGAACTGACCGGTAATGCAACCGGTACCAGGACCATTTGGTTTGATAATTATGGTGCACTTTATTATGAACAAAACCGCACGGAAGAACACCACAGAACCTTGCGGGGTACTGAAAAAGTGGAAAACCATACACTTGAGATATTTGACGGTACCTGGTATTATCATATCGATATGCTTGCCGGAGAGGGAACAAAAATGCACAAACGCTACCGACCTGATGCCTATATGTTTGGCGACTCCGATGATGAGTCCCTTCAGGCACTCGGACAGGAACTGCTAAATGCCTTCGGAGGTAAAGTGGAGAAAGATAGTGAAACCGTATTGGGTCGCAGTTGTGATGTCACAACACTTGCCGGCACCACAGTCTGGCAGTATAAAGGACTAACCCTGAAGTCTCACGCCCGGTTGCTTGGTATAGAAAACAAAGCTGAGGCCATTTCCTTCAGGGAAAACATTACAGTACCTTCCTCCCTGTTCCAACCGCCGGCCAACGTTATAATCAACGAAGTCACGGATCTGTTTGATGATGAAGACTATTATGGATATGATGATTTTGATTATTATGATGATGATGAATTTGACGACGACTTCCTCATTAATGAATACCCTACGCGAATGGATTTTGAAGAGTTTAAGGAAGCAACGGGCAGGGCTGCTTCTTCTCTGGGATTTGACAGCTTTCGTATGTGGGACGACTCCTACGGTGAATATTCGGCTCTCTATGTCAAAGAGAATGGTGATCTTTTGACTTTTTCAGCAGTATCGTTACAAGCCAATGCCGGATGGCGCGAAGAAATAAACGCATACCGGCAGGAAGAAAACATCACCAATTTCGAACTATTCCGACACGGCCGGTATGATATGTTTTATGGAGAATCTTCAGAGATTGATGAAGAAACCGGTGCGTTGATTCGTGTCAGCATTTTGTTTGCAGCCGTAAGAGACAAAGACGCGCTACTGACCATTGTAAAACTACCCACTACCTCTAAACGTGATATGATCGATACCTTCACAAAGACGGGGTTCTGATAGATTCTGTTTACAAGGCATATTTTATTGACATACTTCTTTTCTGCCATCTCAGGATGCACGGGTCGTTCCTCTTTATTGGCTATTCAGTCAAAATTTCCTAACTTTGAGAAAATTAATGGTGTTTTCTGACACAACAAACACAAAAATATACAATTATGTACAGAGCAGTTCTTTTCTCATTGATGGTAATGTTTCTTTCTGGGTGTGCCCAAAGTGAAGATCATACCTTACACGATCTTGTCGAAACCGAAGCACTCTCATTTTACGTGGACACCCTTGCCACCGGGCTTCGAAACCCCTGGGGGATGGAGTTTCTTCCCGATGGCCGGATTTTGATAGCCGAACGTCCGGGTAACCTCAGGGTTTGGGCGGATGGAGAACTACAGGACGAAAATATTCGGAATTTGCCGGAAATATGGGCTCACGGCCAGGGTGGCTTGATGGATGTGGTTATGCATCCGGATTATGCCAACAACCAAATGATCTATTTGGTGCACGGTGCCCGTGGCTCCAATGGCGGCAGCACAGCCATAACACGCGGCCGTTTAACCGGCAATGACCTTTCCGATGTGGAAACCATTTTCTTCTCTCAACCGCATACAGAAGCCGCTCACCATTTTGGCAGCCGTATAGTATTTGACGACGAGGGTTACCTCTTTTCCACCATTGGCGACAGAGGTGCGATGAACACCGCCCAGGACCTGATGAGTCATAATGGTACCGTAATCCGTATTTATGATGATGGTTCCGTTCCTCAGGATAATCCATTTGTGGGCGACGATGACGCGCAACCTGAAATCTGGAGCTATGGTCATCGCAACATACAGGGTATGCAATTGCATCCGGTAACAAGGGAATTATGGACCCATGAACACGGTCCCAAGGGAGGCGATGAGATTAACCTGATCCACAAGGGAGCCAATTACGGGTGGCCATTAGTAACCCACGGAATTAACTATGATGGAACCATCATTACACCCGACACTACCGCTCCCGGTATGATTGATCCAATTCTGCACTGGACACCCTCCATCGCGCCTTGCGGCCTGGCGTTTGTTGACAGCGACCATTATCCCGGCTGGCAGTACAATATGCTGGTGGGTGCTTTGGCCGGTCAGCATATCCACAGAGTAGTGTTTCAGGATACAACGGTGGTTCACACAGAAAAGATCCTTCAGGGTATGGCCCGCTTCCGCGCCATCGAACAAGGACCCGATGGTTTCATATACGTTCTGACCGAACATCCGGGTTTGTTTTTCCGACTCATTCCCGAATAGAAGGGCCGGTTTCATAACAAACCTCTGTCATTTTTTTATAATCAGTGAGTATTTGGTGTTACCGGGCTGAAGTTTATACCGTCCGGTTCCCGTCCTACAGCAAAATGTCCCTCAATGGACATTGTCTCCAAATCAATGATGCTAACTGCATCTGACCGGGTATTGGCCACATAGGCAAACCGGTTGTCGGGAACTACCAATCCTATGGGGATAGAAGTTTCCTCAAATTCAGCAAAATACCTTGTTTCATCAACTCCTTCAGGAACAGGGGGAGTCAATCTGATGGCCGCCAGCTGGACTCTTGTAGCACTGTCAAATACGCCAATATCTCCTGAACGTGCATTGCTGACCAGAAAATACCGCCCGTCGGGTGTAAACTTTGCGCGAATGGGAAAATCTTCACAAACGATGATATCCAAAACATCCAGTGTTTCGGTATCAATGATTGTGATGGTGTTGTCAGACCGGTTGGTTACCCATACCTCATGTCCGTCGGGATGCACATCTATACCTTCTGCACCGGCACCACTGTAAACCTGGGCAAGCAGTTCGCCGGTTGTCAGATCAAAAACAGTCACATTTCCCGCGCGGATACTGGGTACAAAGGCCCTGGTGAAGCATGGAGTAGCCGCAACCATGTGTGAAACATCCTGACCGGTATATAACGCTTCCAGGATCTCTCCGGTTTTCACATTCACCACCAGTAAATGCCTGCTGCCCTCGGCAGTTACGAGCATATTGTCCGTACCCTTGATCCATTGCATACCATGCGGCCGGGTATGTTCGCCAAGGTCAATGGTTTTTATCAAACGCCCCTCTGCAACATCATATACGGTAAGTGTATTGCCAATTTCAGTCCGGTCACCGTAATTACATACTACGGCGATGCGGCCATCTTCTGAAACCTCTACCTCGTGTGGCTCCCGGCCGGTAGGCAGAACCAGCAAAACCTCTCCTGTTTTGCGTTCCACAAAATATACGTCATCGCCACTTTTGCTGGCCACAATGAGGGTTCCGCCAATGTATTCCTCATCTGATGAAACACCGCTCCCACAAGAAAAACACAGAACGGATGCCAAAAACAATACAGGTATTAAAAAAAGCTTTTTCATGGTAAATTTTTTTGATTGACACTGATTTAAATTTTGATTATTCTTTGTCCAATTTGTCTTATTCTAACTAATCCGTTTTACCTGTGATTTAGTTGAACGCAGGTATCATTCGTTCAAATTTTTTGGAGCATTTTCCTCATTTACTCCTTTACCAGATTGCCAAATATTTTTCCTCTAATACCTTTTTATCTATTTTCCATACAGTTCTTCATGTTGTTTCAATAATCTTTAAAACCAACAATCCAGTGCCTATGGCAATACCAAAACTTAACAAGGTTCCTATCAAAATGTATTCTGTCAATTGTCTGCTTTTTGATTCTTTTAAATCCCCAAACCGGAAGACTGACTTGGCAGCTAGTAAAAAGCCTATTCCTTCCCAATTATCTGTAACAACAAAAATAAAAACAAATATACGCTCCAATATGCCAATGTATTTTCCAGCATTATTTAACGATCCGTCTACGCTACCATAAATTGATTTTGACCAATTAGACATGAGTACCTGTACCATAATCCCTGATACAACTGTTATAAATAGTATTGCCACCGAATATATCCATATGCTTTGATTTTCGTACAATGCAGTTAGATTAAATTCGGGTTCAAAAAATACAATCCACAAAATCACAATGACCGTGACATGCAAGGCTTGGTCCAAAAAAAATGAAACAATATTCTTGTTTGCCTTTTTTAATTGAACTTTAAGAACGTCAATCACCCAGTGTGAAAACATAAGCAACAATATCAAAAGCCAGTAATTTAGATCCCATAGTAATATGAATATTAACAGACCGTGGATCAAAACATGAATATACAGTTTAGGTGAACCAATTTTTTTCTTTTCCTTGTCTTGTACCCAGGACTTTGGCTGAAGTAAAAAATCTCCAATAAGATGAGCCAATATTAGTTTGATGAGTTCAATCATTGTAGAAAGGGTATTATTTTTTTCCGAAACATCTTCTCAACCTCCAATAACTTGTCTATATGAGCTCTGGTCCATCTTCCGCTAACTCCGCTTTGTTTGATGCCTAATTGACTCCCGATTTCTTCTTGAGTGGCATTAGGTTTTTTAAGCACAATTTCCACCAATTCCGCAGAAGAAACTGACCATTTGTCCATAAATGTCCCGGCTAGTTTCAAATACAGATTTATTTCTTCATCAAAGTCTTGCCATGGTGTTTTGATACCAATGGTTACATTTTCTTTTTTTAACACATCAAACTTTTCCCCTGTATAGATATAAGCAGGTCCGTTGTTTTCCTTTATGGTTTCGCCCCAATAAGTTTTACCACCTATACCAATAGACATCCGAATATCTATGGTGCTTATTTTTTTTCTTTCTAAAAGAGGTGTTACTTTTTTTATCAATGCTTTAATTTCAAAAGCCTTCTTCAGAGCTTCTTCCGGGTTATTAATTTCAACCTGAAAATTATCACCTCTGTCTAGTTCCCATTCTTTTGGTCTTTCACCCCAGGATGACAAAAGATTTTTGAGGGGTACCAGCCATTTTTCCTGGCTTACTATCTTCCTGGAAGCGATAATATCCCCTGTAATTACTGCTATCATGATGTATGTTATTATTGAAATGCAAATATAAAAAATATTGCTTAAATTCGCAATAACGCAAATTATTGCTTTAATTCGCAATAATATAATTTATGGCCTAAATTCACGATAATGTAATTTGTTGCCTAAAATCGTAATAATGCTTATATTGTCAATATAAACGATAAGCTGACACTCTGACCTATAATCTGTATCTCGGATTTAGAGACCGTTAATAAATACCAAGAAAAACATTTCTTCCAAAAATCCGGATACAATAGTATTATTCTGCTCTTCATTAACTATGAAGAGGTTTTTCTGTTTTGCCATCGGCATATTTTGCAAACCTTCCCTGCTCTCTGGGATGCACATGATCGTACCTCTCCCATGGCCACCCGCCAAACTGCGTCTGGCGATAGTCGGATATGGCTTGCCTGATTTCATCGGCTGTATTCATCACAAAGGGGCCGTGCTGCACCACCGGTTCGTTGATAGGCATGCCCTGCAGCAGGAGAAATTTTGCATCGCCACCCGTTGATTCGATATATACGTCCTGATCAGCAAGTAATTCAAGTGCATGTCCGGCTTTCACATCCATTCCTGCAACCAGGCTTTCTGCACCATCATAAAAATAAAGCATGCTTTGCATTTCCGGACTTTGAGCAGGAAGCTTCCATTTTGCTCCTTTTTGCATGTGGATGGTCCAGATATTTATGCAGTTGGCCGGATCTGCCGCCCAGGATGCAGGCGCGGGATCAGGGGCTGTTACATGCTCGTAGCTTCCTGCATAAACGGTAACTACAGTCTGTAAGCCTGATTCATCCTGTTTGACTGTTTTGGGTATGGTTTCCGCCCAGAGCATCTTAAAATGTGGGTCAGCAAATTTGTCTTTGGCAGGCAGGTTAAGCCAAATCTGAAACAGTTCCAGTCTGTTACCATTGTTTCGGTTCCTCAGCGGAAACATTTCACAATGCTGAAGTCCGGCTCCAGCTGTCATCCATTGAACATCACCCATTCCATAACGCCCTGCCGCTCCGTGGCTGTCTGAGTGGTCAACAAAGCCATCCAGAACGATGGTTACCGTTTCAAAACCCCTGTGCGGATGCGCGGGAAACCCGGGAACCCGTTCACCATGATACATTCGCCAACCATCCTTCAGGGTGAAGTCCTGACCCAGATAGCGACCGGCTAAAGAGGCGTTTGGACCCATCTCATCATTGCCCTTCGGGTAATTATCTAAGTGGTGCACACAAAAAATAAAAGGATTGCTCACCGGCCACATGAACTCCAGCGGCCTGATGTTTTGGATTACTTTATTGTACATAATTCAAGATTTTTGAAGATGACTTATGGATGTATTTTAAAGCTAGCACTACAAATATATGGCAAAGCTCGATACCCGTATGTTCGGGTAAAAACCTGATGCTTATTTCAGAACTTCAAATTTTTTCATTTTCCCGCTGAGCGCCTGGCAAATGGTGTCTAACTGAGTGCTTTCGCGGAGGTTAAAGGTGATGGTAACCAGCACAAAGCCTACGGGTACGGTTGTTATGGATCGTTCGTGGGAAATTTCATTGATATTGGCCCTGATATTCTCCAAAATACTGATGATGGATTTAAGCTCGCCGGCTACATCGGGAATGAGAACAGCGATACGGGCCCGAAGGCCTTCTTCCATCATGCCCTTTTCCAGGATCTGCTCCAAAAGCCCCATATTGATGTTTCCGCCACTGATTACGGGCACGACATTGCGGCCTTCCATGTCCGTTTTTTTACAAAGAACGGCAGCCATTGCCGCCACCCCGGCAGGTTCGGCCAGCATCTTGGCACGTTGCAGCAGCAGATAGGCAGCATATGCAATTTCGGTATCATTCACCACAAGGATGTCGTCCACGAATTTCCGGGTGGCCTCAAAAGTCAACTTTCCAGGAGTTTTTACCGCAATACCGTCGGCGATGGTCTGCATATTGATGAGTTTTTCAGGCCGCCCTTTTTCAAGAGATTGTTTCATCGACATGGCACCCTCTGCCTCAACCCCAATGATGCGAATGTCGGGATTCATTTCCTTGAGTGCAATGGCGATACCGGAGATCATGCCGCCGCCGCCAATGGGAACCAGCACATCCTGAATGGCATCATTGGCCTGAAAAATTTCCAGTCCGATGGTTCCCTGGCCCGCGATAATATCCGGATCATCGAATGCATGGACAATTACGGCACCGGTTTCATTGATATATTCATTGGCAGCGGCCATGGCATCGTCAAAGGTATCGCCTGTCAGCCTGACATCAGCACCGTAGTTGCGGGTTGCGATCACTTTTAACGGCGGGGTAAAAATGGGCATGAACACGGTAGCCTTTACCCCCATCATCCTGGCAGCAAAAGCCACACCCTGGGCATGATTGCCTGCCGATGCACAAACCACGCCTTTTGCCAGTTCCTTTTTTGACAACGAGCTTAACTTGTTATAGGCCCCTCTCACTTTAAAGGAGCCCGTTGATTGCATGTTTTCCAGCTTCATAAATACATTGGCACCTGAAATGGCGGAAAAGGACTTGCTGTGTTCCAGTGGTGTTACCTTTACAATACCTTTCAGGCGGCGCTGGGCCCTGATGATGTCCGAATATCCGGGAAGTGTTGCCATGTTGCAAATATAGCAGATTTGATCCGTATTCCTTACCTTTGAGGACAGTTAAAGCGCATATATCATGAAAAAAATATTGTTGTTTTTACCCAATGGATTTGAAGAACTGGAAGCCGTTGCTTTTCAGGACGTGATGGGATGGAGCCGCGAAGGGGGTTCTGAACCGGTGGCAGTGGTTACAGCAGGTCTCAGAAAAGCGGTAATAAGCATCTGGGGCACTAAATACGAAGCATCCCTCCTGCTTCCCGATGCTGATGCAACCGGTTTTGACGGGCTTGCCATTCCGGGTGGCTTCGAAAAAGCCGGTTATTATGAGGATGCCTTTCACCCTGATCTGCTTGAGCTGATTAAAACATTCGACTTGCAAGGCAAACCCATTGCCGCAGTCTGCGTAGGTGCGCTTTCACTGGCAAAAGCAGGCATCCTTGTCAATCGCCAGGCAACCACTTACGATCTGCCTGCAAATCAAAGACGCAAACAATTATCAGAATTTGGGGCATCCGTTGCCAGTGAACGGATCGTTGTTGAAAGGCACATCATTACTTCCATGGGACCTGCCACAGCGCTGGAAGTAGCCTTAAAACTCCTGGAGTTGCTCACCGGTGAAGACAACGTAAGAAAGGTAAAACACCTGATGAGATTTCCCGCCGAAGGGTGATCAGAACCGCCATAAGAGCCCCAGTCCTGCACCACCGGCGGCTAAGGACTCCAGTTGGGGAAATAAATGTAATCCGGCGTGGTTCCTGTGAATCAAGAACAAACTGACATCAAAAAGAAACAAAAAACCTCCTTGTAACAGCAGGCTGTTTCCATATCCTCTAAATCGATCCGCATGCTTTGTCACATTCTTCGACCTTTCGCGAAGGTAGAGCCCGGCTGTCATGTAAGTAACATTTAAGCCAATATTCAAAAGCAGAATATTCTGCAAAGTGTGATGCTCCCTTAAAACATCAAGACCTGTCATTCCGGATGCATCCACGCCGGTGGCATTATAATAGCCGTAAGCGGCAATTCCGAGATTTACCACATTCCACATCACATTAAACTGATGGAAATCCCTGGTTTGGCCGGAAGTGGTAAAATGGCCGTAGCCGCCAACCAGCATATTTCCAAGTGCCCACGAACCCAGCACAAGCATGGCCGACTGGTTGATCTCCTGCCGCCGCAATTCAAATGATTCAATGGAGCTGCCATATTGTGCGTGTGTTTCACCCAAACC
>SKTQ01000227.1 GCA_007122505.1 Bacteroidales bacterium
AATGTTTATGACCATCCGCGAACATATTCATCCCATTCTTGAGCTTGATGTTGAATGGATCAACAAGCTGGTTGCTCACAGCGTTAAAGCCAAGTCTGAAATAGTAAGAAGGGATGAACTGGAACAAGGTGAAAGGCGGAAGTTGAATTTAGGCCACACCTGGGGTCATGCTGTTGAAAAGACCGATGGGATCGCGCATGGTCAGGCAGTAAGTATAGGTCTGGCATTTGCCGCCAGGTTTTCTGAGCAAAAGGGGTTACTGAGCGCTGAAGAAGTTTCTCTCATCCTGGATTTACTGACATCCCTTGGGCTTCCGGTTAAAACAGAAACAGACCCTGAAAAAGTCTTCCGGGTGCTTGTGAAAGACAAAAAGAAGGAGTCCGGCCATATCCACTTTGTCCTGATGAATGGAATTGGGGATGTATTGGTGGAAAGGATTCCTTTAGATGAGTTGAAGCAATTTGCCTTAACGAGAGCCCACTGAAGTATTATAAACTGTTACAGCTAAATGAATTCTATAACTTTCACGAGATATGCCGTTTTTGGCAAACCGGTATTGCACAGCAAAAGCCCGCAGCTTTTTGGTCCAATACTGACCAAGGGCAGGGAAAGCTATACACGTATCCGCCCACAATCGGCAGAAGACCTTGCACATATTGTGCGTTTGCTAAACATACCCGGAGCAAGCATTACAGCACCTTTCAAAGAGGAAATTCTGCTTTATGCGGATGAAATCAGTGAGGATGCCCGGGCTGTTGGCGCTGTAAACTGCATTCGCTATGAAAACGGCAAAATATCGGGGCACAACACTGACCATTTTGGTGTAACCGGGCCTTTGAATGAGGCAGGCCTTATTCTAAAGAGTGCAAAAATTTTGGTCCTTGGAGCCGGTGGGGCAGCCAGGGCCGCTGTTTACGGTTTAACAAAAGCGGGTGCCCGGGTTAGTATCAGCAACCGAACAGAGCAAAAAGCCAGGGAGCTGGCAAAAGTTTTTGATGCGACTGTTATCCCATGGAATTCCATGCATGCCCTTCCGTGGTATGATGCTGTGGTTTCCACGATCCTGCCTGAAGCCATCCCGCCGGATGCAGAAAAGCTGCAATATGACATGCTGCTGGATGCCATATACAAACCCTCCCTGATGACTGCCCATAGCCGGGCAAGGGGAATTCCGGTTATTGGTGGTGAGCAGTGGCTGATTCATCAGGGTGTGGAAGCAGCTGCTTTTTATATCGGCAAGAAGCCGTCGCCGGAATTACTGGCGAGCAAGCTGTCTGAGGTTCCTGATCCGGATTCGCTCCGGATTTTGGTGTTAAATAACGAAAGTATAGAGCAGTTTTCACAATCAAAGCATGACCTTGTGATTTCGGCGTTCGGAATGGATGAAAAAACCGTCAATCAATTGATCAATGAAGAAAAAAATCTTGCCTTCGGCGGTTAACGGGTTGCTGCAGGCACCGCCTTCAAAGAGTGTTGCCCAACGGGCAATTGCTATGGCTGCCATGGCAGATGGTGTATCAGAAATTATTAATCCCGGAAATTGTGATGATGTACTTGCCGCCATTGATGTTTGCAAAACACTTGGAGCGGATATCCGCCGGCAAGGTGAAGACCTGCTGATCCGTGGCGGCATCAGGAAGCCGGACTCTCCTTTGTTTTGCGGAGAATCGGGCCTAGGCATGCGTATGTTTGCAGGTATAGCGGCATCATTCACAGAGAACGTGATACTCACGGGCACAGGAAGCCTGCTTAAAAGGCCCATGCAGGTAGTGGTTGAATCGCTGAAACCACTCGGAGTATCCTGCACCACATCAGAAGGATACCCGCCCATTGGTGTAAAAGGTCCGTTGAAAGGAGGAAAAGTCAACATTGACGGGACTTCAGGCTCCCAGGTGCTTACAGGAATTTTGATGGCGTCACCTTACGCCATGTCGGATACCCTTTTAACAGTAAACGGTCTGAAAAGCAAACCATATATTGATCTGACGCTGGAGGTGATGCATGCTTTTGGTGTGGAGGTGAGCAACGATAATTATGCAAACTTTTTTATACCTAATAGTCAGCAATACAAAGCCTGTCGGTTTCGGGTGGAAGGCGACTGGAGCGGAGCAGCCTTCATGCTGGTGGCAGGAGCCATTGCAGGCAAAGTCACCCTGACAGGCCTAAACCCCCGGTCTCTACAAGCCGACAAAAAGATTGTGGAGGTGTTGAAACTGGCGGGTGCCCGGCTGGTTCAGGAAAGCGGCAAGATTACAACAGAAAAGACAGACATGAAAGGCTTCACCTTTGATGCCACCGACTGTCCCGATTTGTTCCCTCCTCTGGTATCACTGGCGGCTCATTGTTCGGGAACAAGCCGGATAAGCGGCATCCATCGCCTTCGGACCAAGGAAAGTGACCGTGCAGCAAGCCTCATGGAAACCTTTGGCAAAATGGGAATTGAGATTGATTTGGAAGGGGACTGTATGATCGTTGAAGGTGGCACAATCCATCCTGCGGAGATCCACTCCCACGGCGACCACCGCATTGCGATGGCAGGTGCGGTGGCTGCCCTTGCCGGTAGCGGGGCTATATGCATTGAAGGCGCGGAGTCGGTTAATAAGTCATATCCCGGGTTCTTTAACGACCTGGCAAAAATTGGAACAACATGAACAGCTTTGGCAGATTATTCAGGATACATATATTTGGTGAATCACACGGACCCACCATTGGGGTGACCATAGATGGCTGCCCTCCGGGCATTGCCCTCGGCCCGGAAGACTTTCTTGCCGACCTGGAACGACGCAAGCCGGGTGCCAAAGGCACTACCCCGCGTAAAGAAGATGACTTCCCTGACATTGTTTCAGGCTGTCATAACGGTTACACAACCGGAGCGCCTCTGACCATACTTTTCCGCAATAAAAATGTGCGGCCGGCTGACTATGCCGGTCTCAAAAATACACCACGCCCGGGCCATGCAGATTTTGTAGCAGCGCAACGCTTTAGAAATTTCAATGACCCGCGTGGTGGCGGACATTTTTCGGGCCGGCTTACGGTAGCCTTGGTAGCAGCCGGCGTGGTGGCAAAAAAAATAGTGACCCCTGTAAGCATCAC
>SKTQ01000172.1 GCA_007122505.1 Bacteroidales bacterium
GCTACTTGCAGCTGATTGAAAATCTCATCGGCCAGCCATACAATTCTGTCTTCATCAAAATGATACACAGACAACAGGTTTTGTCTTCTCACCTGGCTCCAGCGTTCTTTTTCATGGGTTTTTATGAATGGGTCATTGCCGTGCCAGACGTCTACTGCGGCTGACTGCCTGAGAGAGTCGATCAAAGATGTGAAGGTTTGATTTTTTTTCGGTGCTTTGGCAAATCGTTGCGGCCTGGTTCCAAAGAACAACCGCTGACCGTCTCTGGTCCATGTAAGGTTGTTATCAAAGGGGAGGAAGTATCCTTCGCGAATATCCTGTTGCGGAAGAATCATTACCGGGTTACCTTGTCCTGGCCGCCAATGATAAAGGGCTGCTGTTTCCAAAGTGTCTTCTTCGAGTACATCTTCTCGCATAAATGCCAGGTGTGATGACGATTCAAACCATTGAAACCGTCCAAACCGGGCGTTCCCAATAGTGTCAAGCGGTTGAGGGCTTGCACGCAGGTTATTGAGAGGGAAGCTGTACAAACCGTTCACCGATTCCAGGGTGTCTTTCATCGTGAACACGAGCGTGGTTGCCAGGCTGTCGATTGTCCAGTTGTCAACAAATAGCAGTTTTCTTTCCAGTTGCCCGTCAAGGTCTCTGATAAGCAACGGGGTACCGGCTTCTTCGAGCTTTTTATTCTGTTCATCGGATAGCAGGGTGTCTTCCACGAAAGTGTGATGAACAAAAAGTAGTTCACGGCTGTCGCTAAACCTCGCCTGTCTTACATTTTCATAGACGGTTTGTATGCCATCGTTTACATTTAAAAGCACCATGTTGTTGTGGGGCCGGTCGGCACCTCTTTTGCCCTCCCTTTCGGAAAAAGGGGCGGGCTGGGTAAATATGATCCGGGTCCCGGCCGGAGAAAAAGCTGGTGATTCTCCTCTTTCCACAAGGTATTCGGTTTGACTTCCGGTTGAAACAACTTTGCCATATCCGTCGCCCCGGTCAGGCCGCGCAGCATAAGCCACCCAGTCACCATTTTTGTTGATCGTTACACTTGGGTAATGTATATGGTGAAAACCCATGACATCTTCAAGGGTCATTGCACGCCGTTCCTGGGCAAAGGCAGATACAACAAATAAAAGGAGCAGTACAGTTAGAGAAACTTTTTTCTTCAGTGACAGTAAATTGTGCATGGTTCAGGTATATTTAATAAAAACAAATCCGGTTCACGGTAATCATGTTTCAAATATACAGGAAATTTGTGCATTAGGTTTTTTTTGAATGGATAAGCCCTTTTTATAATGGAACGCGGATCACACAGAACCAAATGATTTCCAATGATCAATTTTCGATTTTCAATTAAAAAAGGTAATGACTGGGTACAGGATAATGAGAGCGCGAAACGATTTTCGATGATCAATTTTCAGATGATGTATATTGAACCCCATTCGGGGTTCTCCTGCGCCGATAGCGCGTTTTCAGCCCCCAGGCTTCACCTGGGGGCTACTATAATTAAACCCCTTCGGGGTTTTTTGCATTTCCATTTGGTTGGGTTTATTCGTACCCGACCCCGAAGGGGTCCAACCACATTAGCTCAGGGTGCAAACCTGAGGAAACCGAAAGCATGCCAAGAATAAGAGAACCCCGAATGGGGTTCAACAACAAGTTTATGTAATATGCAGCCGGGAGCAAGAAAAAAATAAATTTTGTCAGTTTCATAAAAAATAATTATCATTGCACTGGAAAAAACATGGTTATGATGAACAGGCATATGAGCTTTTATTACTATTTCGGCGACTTAAGAGGGGCCTGACCATGTTGTAGTTATAATCAGACGACAAATGAACCGGGCCCTGCGAAAGCGGGGTTTTTTTATGTTCTAAAACAAAAACAGAGCGATGCATTTCAGGATAAAAGCAACATCCATTAGCGGGGTAAATCATGCCTCATTTTTTTATTTTTTTTATGGATATCACTTCCCTCATGGGGCCTGAAATTCCTTTTAGTATGCAAAAAGTAGAATGAGGAGGCCCCAAAAAGGGCCTCTTTTTTTTAAAACAACAACCATCATGGATAATGATAAAAAGCCTCTTTCGATAGCCATACAGGGCATATCTGGTTCATTTCATCATGAAGCAGCAATGGTTTACTTTCAGAAAGATTTTGATTTGCTGGAATGTATGACCTTTAAAAGTCTCATTGCGGAGACAGCTAACGGGAAGGCTTCTTTTGGATTGATAGCGGTAGAGAATTCCTTGGTCGGGGGAATGCTCCCAAATCTGACACTTATACGTGAGTCTGGCTTAATTGTAAACGGTGAGCTATACCTGCGCATATCACAAAACCTAATGGCTTTACCCGGTCAAGAGATACACAATCTTAAGGAGGTCCATTCACACCCGTTAGCGATCATGCAATCGGAGGCATTTTTTAGCAAATATCCACATATCCGCCTGGTTGAATCCTCTGATACTGCTTTAAGCGCAAAGCTCATTTCCGAAAATAATTTATTTGAAGCAGGCGCGATTGGCAGTGAAGCTGCTGCCAGATTATATAATCTTTCCGTTTTATCCTCAGCTATCGAAACAAATAAAGAAAATTACACTCGTTTTTTGATCATAGGGAAGCATCCGGCCGTAATTAAAGAGGAAGAAAAAGTAAAGGCCAGTTTGGCTTTTATCATTCCGCATGCTCCGGGGAGTCTTCTCAGGGTGTTACGGCCATTATCCGACGCGGGGGTTAATCTGACCATGCTTCAGTCACTTCCTTTGGTAGGAGAAAAATGGCAATATATTTTTCATGCAGACATGATTTTCCAAAACAAGCCAACGGCTATGCGAATGATTGATCATATTTCCGGCTTGTTGAAACATTTGTGGGTTATGGGCATTTACCCTTTGCGCAATCGCTCTGGTAACAGTCAGTATCCTGTTGGTAAATCCAAAATGGAAGGGGATAACGGAGAGGGTTGGGTGATTGGACATGGTTTAACGAAAACCGGTGTTTAGCTGTATTGTAAAACAAAAGAAACTTAGCATAAGATGGTAGTATGTATAGCAGGCCTGGGGCTGATAGGTGGTTCGATGGCGA
>SKTQ01000284.1 GCA_007122505.1 Bacteroidales bacterium
AAAGCTACCGAATAGGCGACAACATCCCTGAATACGGGAAAAATGTTGTATGCACCTATGTAAAATACAGCACCCGCAATTCCACCCAAAAGATAGGTAACTGTCAGCCTGTCCCGTCCGATAAAATCACTGAACAAACGTCCACCGACATACAACACAATCATATTGAAAAGGATATGAAAGAATTCCAGGTGGAGAAACATGTATGTGATGATGGTCCAGGGCCGGTGCAATACAACATGGATATTGGATGATATTCCCAACCAGTGCGTCAGGGCCTCTCCCGCGCCGGAGTTATCCAAAAGAAAGAAAAATACCCTGATGAGATTAACCAGGATAAACACAGCAACATTGATGCCTATTAAGCGCGATAGTATGGAGCCGCGTATGAAAAAATCCCTGATTTCTTGAAAAATAGATTGCTGCATAAATGATGAAACGGAAATAATGGAAAATCAATCAGTAATAAATATGTCTTTTCCGCCGCCAGTACCTGATCAGCAAAAACCCGAAAAGCATACCGCCAAGGTGTGCAAAATGAGCAATGTTATCTCCCGGACGGTTGGCAATACCAAAGTATAGCTCCAGTGCCCCGTATGCCATAACAAAATATTTTGCCTTGATGGGGATGGCAAAAAACAGGTATATGTAATTATTGGGAAAAAACATACCAAAAGCCAGCAAAATCCCAAAAACTGCACCTGATGCACCCACGGCTGGGATCAGGAATTTGGTCAGGTAACTGACCAGGGTTCTTTCTGAAACTCCCGGCAGAACAGTATACCTGCCTGTTTCAACAAATTGCCTGAGATCGCTGGCTGAATAACCTGCGGCAAGCAGTTCTGACCGCAAACTGAGCATTTCAATGTAGCTTACGCCAAGATGAAGAAAAGCCGCACCAAATCCCGTAATCAGGTAATAGGTCAGAAATCTTTTTGGTCCCATCAGGTTCTCTATGGCCGTGCCAAACATCCACAACGCAAACATATTAAAGAAGATGTGAGAAAGATTGGCATGCATAAACATGTGGGTGATAAACTGAAATGGCTGAAAATCAGGTGATCCGGGCATGTGAAGGCCCAATGTTTTAATGAGGTCCAACTGAAAGGTTTCTGCCAGGGTAACTGTGGCTAAAAAAAACAAGCCATTGATTATCAGTAGATTCTTGACAATCATGGGCATAAGACTAAATCCTGCAGGTCTGTATTGCATCATATAATTATTCTTTGCTAAGGGTTAAACAGCGACATTCAAAAAAAGTTTACCCACCGGTTTTGTTTCCACCCTCTTCTTGGCGTGCTTTATTATTGTGCATCAGCATGTAAAAGCATCCTGTCTGTCAAGGTCCTGCTGTTGCTTCCGCAAATGATTGAAAGCCGCCATGATTTGGCCTAAAAGCCGGAAAAATGGTTCGCTGCAATATTGAAAGGGCAAAAATACGATTTCTGTTTTATTTAAACCGTTGCGACAGTTCATCCAGGGTCATAATCTGCAAAACCGGTTTTCCATCGGGTGTATACTGAGGCGTATCGCAGGCAAATAAGCTGTTGGTAAGTGCAGTCATTTCTTCCACGGTGAGCGCTTTCCCATGCTTGATAGCAATACGTTTGGCCATGGATCTCAGTACCTGCTGATGTAAATCCTTTTTTAATTCTGAAATGTTTTTTTCCATATTTTCGATAATACCCTCAATTACAGACTGAACAGACTGATCTTCTGAAAGGTCAGCAGGAACCGCCTCCACAACAAACGTATTTTTTGTCAGTTCGTGAATACCAAATCCCAATTCCTTTATGGTGCCGGAAATTTCCCTGAGAATGGCTGCATCATTTTCATTCAGTTTGATATTTTCCGGAAACAACAATTGTTGCGATGAAGCCGACTTCCTGGTCAAACATATATGGTACTTTTCGTATAAGACCCTTTCATGTGCCCGATGCTGGTCAATGGCCATCATACCTGACTTAACCGGGGTTATGATGTACCGGTTGTGAAGCTGGAAAAACTTCTGGCCGTTATCCTGTCTTTTTTGATCCCAGTCGGGACTGATGGTATATTGTTTTTGGTCATTTGTTCCATGCGGCAGGGGTATATCCTTTTCTGAAGGAAAAAGTTTTTCCCATTGCCCCGGATTAACGTTTCGTCTTAGGTCCTGACCACTGCGTGGCACGGAACCTGTGTCGCGATCAAATGGATTATATTCGGGGTTAACAGTGATGCCTGGTGGATTGATCGGTCTGTTTTTATCAGGCAGCGGAAAATCAAATGCTTTTTCCTGTTCAAAGTCCAGGCTGGGGGATATATTGAAACTTCCCAAGGCCCGCTTTACGGCTGTTTTAATGATCTGGTAAACATAACGCTCATCCTGGAATTTAATTTCGGTTTTGGTGGGATGCACATTTACATCAATTTGGTCGGGTTCTGTTTCCAGGAAAAGAAAATATGTGGGAAATGCATCTTCAGGAATCATTTCTTCAAATGCCTGATCCACGGCATGATTCAGGTAGGCAGATCGAATAAATCTTTGATTTACGAACAGATACTGTTCACCTCTTGCTTTTTTGGCAAACTCCGGTTTTCCTACAAAACCTTCCACACGGATAAGCTGTGTGCTTTCGCTTACCGGCACAACACGTTGGTTGTAGTTGCTGCCGAAAATGTTGGATATGCGTTGTTTCAGTTTTGCTTTGGGAAACTGGTGGGTGAGTTGGTTGTTTTGGTGGTATTGAAAAGATATATCGGGGTAGGCTATGGCAACCCGCTGAAATTCCTGTAAGATATGTCTTTTCTCCACATTGTCCGATTTGAGAAAGTTTCTGCGGGCAGGGGTGTTAAAAAACAAATTTTTAACCGAAATGCTGGTGCCTTTTGAACAGTTGCAAGGGTTTTGAGAGATCATCCTGGCAGCTTCAACGATCACTTCTGTGCCAATTTGCTCTTCTTCTCTGCGTGTTTTCAGCTCAACGCGGGCAATGGCGGCCATACTGGCCAGTGCTTCCCCTCTGAAACCCATGGTGCGGATCGAAAACAAATCACTGGCTTGCTG
>SKTQ01000098.1 GCA_007122505.1 Bacteroidales bacterium
GGCCAAACTGCGTGATTATCATACCGGTGATGCAAATATTTTACTGTTCACCAATATGGATGCCGGACACAGCGGGGCGTCGGGGCGTTTTCAGCGACTGAGGGAGCAAGCCCTTCAGTATGCCTTCCTGCTTGATCTTGCAGGGAAAAATTATTAACCGGCAATTTATTCCACAGGAAGAATCAAAAACTATTGACACGAAACCTTCTTTTTCATAAACCAAAACCAAAACCTATGAAACGCATTGTTCAGATTTTATTTGTTTCGCTCATGGCAGCTGTTGTTATTTCGGCTTGTCAAACAGCCGAAACCCGTTATGAAACGCGCTGGGCCGGAGAAAACCTTGCTGAAATTCTTGTTAACCTGGAAGATCAGCTTGGTGGATTCGACCAAACCATGATTGAAACCAATTATCGTTACAATGAATTGTATTGGGCAGGCATGGACGAAAACTGGGATTATGCCCGGTATCAACTGGATGAAATGCTTGGCAGCCTGGAGAAAGGCTTTGTTCGCCGTCCGGCAAGGGAAATGTCGGCCGGGCAATTTGTAAATACTGCAGCCCCCAACCTGATGCAAACCATCAATGAAGGCAATAAAGAAGCCTTCATGGACATGTTTACACGGTTTGCCGCCAGTTGCAATACCTGTCATGCAATGGAAGATGTACCGTTTATACAAATGATCATCCCGGAAAAGCGAACAAGCCTGGTTAAGTTATAAACATTTTAAACCCGGGGGCTCATAGCTTCATGGAAGTATATGTACAGATGCGTGTTTACAATGCTTGCATAGCATTGATTGCGCAAGTATACCGGGTATTGTTTCCTGCAATTATACGAAAGCAACATTGACTGCTGTTAAAAAGATCGCCATCACCGGACCTGAGTCCACTGGAAAAAGTATGTTGAGCAAGCAACTTGCAAAACATTACAGCACCAGTTATGTGCCGGAATATGCACGCGAATATGTTGACAAACTCAACCGGCCCTACAAGCAGGAAGACATCCTGGTGATCGCCAGGGAGCAACTGAACCGTGAACGCCTGGCCATCAAAAATGCCAATGGATTCCTGTTTTGCGACACGGAAATGATCGTTCCAAAAATATGGGAGCTCTATAAATACAATGAGTGTCACCCATGGATACTTGAGCAAATCAGAAAAAACAGCTATGATTTGTACTTGTTGTGCGATATTGATCTTCCGTGGGAAGCTGACCCACAGAGGGAATATCCGCACATGCGGTCATTCTTCTTTAACTGGTTCAAAAGAGAATTGGAACAATACGGCTTCCCCTACAGAATCATCAGTGGCAATGAGCAACAAAGAGTTGAGAACGCCATTGATGCCATCAACGGGTTTTTCAATAATGGTTGACCATGGATGCATCGACGTTCAGCAAGCATGTCAGCTTGCACTTTGTGGTGGTGTTGCTCGGTTTTACGGCCATACTTGGGGCGCTTATTACACTTTCGGCCGTTGACCTGGTGTGGTATCGCATGCTCATGGCGTTTGTCGGATTATGGATATTCTTTCTGATCCGGGGGATTCCGTTTCGTTTAACTATCCAAAAAATTATTCCTCTCCTGGGGATTGGCGTTGTAGTGGCCCTGCACTGGATTACCTTTTTTCATGCCATTAAGGTATCCAATGTTTCCGTAACACTGGGTGTGTTTGCCTCCACAACGCTCTTTACCAGCTTCCTCGAACCACTCACCCAAAAACGGCGTATCTTCTGGCTGGAAGTACTGATCGGTCTGGTTATTCTTTGTGGCATCTACCTTATTTTCCAGTATGAGTTTCAATTCATGGAGGGGATTCTTTATTCCTTGTTGTCGGCACTTTTGAACGGTCTTTTTGTGGTGCTCAACCGGAACATCAGCCTGCGTCATCACCCGTCTGTCATCAGTTTCTATGAAATGATCGGGGGATTTATATGCGTCAGTCTGTTTTTGCTTTTTTCAGGTGGATTTACCCCGGAGTTCTTTTCTGTGTCGAACGCTGATCTGTTTTACTTGCTGATCCTTGGTTTTGTTTGTACTGCTTACGCTTTTACGGCCATTGTGGATGTGATGAAGGTACTCTCAGCCTATACAGTGGTTCTGGCGGTTAACCTAGAACCGGTTTACGGCATTATCATGGCCCGGTTTTTCTTCCCGGAAGCAGAACGCATGTCGGGCGGTTTCTACCTGGGGACGTTGATTATTTTGATTTCGGTGTTTAGCTATCCTTTTCTAAAAAGGAAATTCAGAAAAAAAAGAATCTGAATTTGTTGATTTTGCAAATGCCACAAAAGGCGGATTCCGCAGGTCTTTCTTGTTGTATGTGAGCGGTTCCCTGGTATGGAGATTGATCACCTCACCACCCGCTGATTTCAGGATGGCATGACCGGCCGCTGTATCCCATTCGCATGTCGGTGAGAACCTTGGATAAAGCCCGCTGCTCTGGCCGGCCAGGTAACAGAACTTCAGAGAGCTTCCAAGGGTTTCAATATGTAAATCACCGTATTGTTTTGCCAGCTTTTTATGCAGAGCAAGTGTTTGACTATCGGGATGCGACCGGCTGGTGAAAACAGTGAGCGGTACTGTCTTCCTCTCCGTTGCTTCGGCATTGCCATCTTCTTCCTTTGCATCGGGGATTAAGGTCATTAAAGTATCTTCACCGGGACTCCCGGCCTTGTTTTTTGCAATCATTTTTATAGGGGGATGATAGATGCTGCCTGTCCACGCCAAACGCAAAACAGGTGCGGTAATTATTCCCAATACCGGCTGTTTATGGCTGTTTATCAGGGCAATATTCACCGTAAATTCTCCATTTTTGTTGATAAACTCCTTCGTTCCGTCAAGGGGGTCAGCGAGCCAATAATATGGCCACGATGAACGTGTATCGAAAGATGGAATATTGCTTTCTTCGCTTACAACCGGATAGCCTGTGTTTTTCAGATGATCACGAATGGTTTTGTCAGCCTTCCTGTCGGCAATGGTTACCGGACTTCCATCCTCTTTTAATTCCACATCCACACTGCCATCATACA
>SKTQ01000073.1 GCA_007122505.1 Bacteroidales bacterium
CAGAACAAAAAGCACAGAATTTGTCAGTTTGTTTATAAACAGTGTTTTAGAACCTAAAACTATGTTCATGTTATTATTCAGGAGTTACTGTAATTTTTGACGGGACACCCTCTTACAACCAGACACAGCTACATGTACATGTCTATCAGCAGGTTACAAATTGGACAAAATTTTTATCCGGAAGCCAGGAAAAATCTTTGCGCCTCTGCGGTAAAGAAAATATATAATTCAACAGGAAGATCAAAACACGCAAGAAACGCAAAGAGATCGCCAAAAAAACAAACCGAAAAAACTTTGTGCCCTTTGCGCCTCTGCGGTAAAGAAAATATATAATTCGCCAGGAAGATCAAAAGGCGCGAAGGAGAATTGGTCTTTTGCGCAAGGTTGTTAGAAAGAATTTCCGGGAGAAAAGAAAACATTCACAATAAGAAATCCAAGGAGTTATGAAAGCAGTGATTGCCGGGGCCGGCACATATGGGAGTGTATATCAGTATTATATCGCTGAACAAAAGAAATACCATCTTGTAGCCTATTTAGATGATGATCCCGGTAAAATTGGGCAAACAATCGATGGGCTGCCTGTGATTGGAGGGTTAAGAGCGTTTGAACAGCTGCACTCAATGGGCGTAGAGGCAATCTTTTGCCCAATCGGTAACAATAAAATACGACAGGAGTATCTTAGGGAGTGCAAGAAAAACGGGTTTGTAACGCCCGGCTTTGTGCATCAAAGCGTCATCATCCCTGAAAATACTCAAATAGGTGAAGCTGTGTATATTTTGCCCGGTTCCATCATCATGCCCTTTGTTGAAATCCATGACTACGTTATGATCAGTATGGGGGTTAAAGTCGCGCATCATACTGTATTGCGTGAAGCTTCCTTTTTATCAACAGGCGTTAATATGGGTGCCGGTATTGATTTTGGCGTATGTGCTTTTGCAGGCATTGGCTCAACCATTACGACGGGGATCAAACAGGTCGGCGATCATGCCACCATCGGTGCCGGCGCGGTGATTATCCGTGATGTGCCGGCAGGCGCGGTGGTGGTGGGGAATCCGGGGAGGGTTTTGGGAGCGTGAGAGCTGAGAGCTGAGAGCTGGGAGCTGGGAGCTGAGGGATGAGAGATGGGAGATGAGAGATGAGGGATGAGAGATGAGGGATGAGGGGTGGAGATGGGTTAGAGGTGCCATTGTTGGGGGTTTTTTTGCATGTTTACGAGCATGCCAATGATTTCATCATATATTTTCATGGCATTTTGATGTGTTGAGTGAGATATGTATTTGCATTTTAATGAGAAATCGAGCCAATTCTGTGTTTCTGCCGCTTCGGCTTCACTTTCATTTAATTTAAGCACAAACAGCTTTGGATATCTTCGTCTGCGGAAAGCTTCAGCGATATTAGCCGAAACAGACCTCGACGAACGCCTTATCTGATCCGTCAATGAATAAACTTCTTCCTTGGGAAAATTCCTAGTCAAACGAAAAATAGCCATCGCCGCATCAAACGACTTCACATAAACCCGCAGCCCTTTATGATCTTTTGCCATTTTTTCTGCTAATTTACTGTTTTTTTGTTTTAATACAACAATTTATAACACATTATTTTTCACTCCAAACCCATTTCCCAGATCTCAGCTCTCAGATCCCAGCTCCCAGATCCCAAAACCAACCTAAACATGAACAACCACCAACGCATATACCTCAGTCCACCACATATAGGAAAAAGCGAACAAACCTTCGTCAACGACGCCTTCGCCACCAACTGGATCGCTCCGCTCGGCCCCAATGTGGACGGCTTCGAAGCTGACCTGGCAAGGCAAACCGGCGTAAAACACGCCGCGGCACTGAGTTCCGGAACGGCGGCCATTCACCTGGCGCTGATTTTGTTAGACGTGCAACCCGGCGATTATGTGATCTGCCAAAGCCTCACTTTTTCTGCAACGGCCAACGCAATCCGGTACCAGGGAGCCATTCCGGTTTTTGTCGACTCCGAAGAAGAAACCTGGAATATGTGTCCCTTGGCCTTAGAGAAGGCAATATTAGCCTGCAAATCCGGTGACTTTCCAATGCATCCAGCTTCGGACAGGTCAAGCCCTGTCCCTACAAAATCCAACCTCAAAGCCATCATCCCCGTCCACCTCTACGGCATGCCTGCCAAAATGGACGCAATCATGGCTGTGGCTGTCAAATACAATATTCCGGTGGTAGAGGATGCAGCCGAAGCGTTGGGATCGCACATCAACGGCAAACAATGTGGCTCTTTCGGTGATTTTGGGATTCTGTCGTTCAACGGCAACAAGATCATTACCACTTCCGGGGGAGGTGCACTGCTGTCGGATGACGAGGCGATGATCCGGCGGGCACGTTTTCTCGCCAGCCAGGCGCGCGATCCGGCACCGCACTATCAGCATTCGGCGATTGGCTACAATTACCGGATGAGCAATGTGCTGGCAGGTATCGGCCGCGGACAGATGCAAGTGCTTTCTCAGCGGATCGCCCAACGACGGGCAAATTACGATTTCTATGTGGATCTGCTGAAGGATGTGTCCGGCATCTCCTTTTTGCCCGAACCCGAAGGTTTCTTTTCTAACCGCTGGCTCTCCAGCATTTTGGTAGACCCTGCCAAAACCGGCGGTATCACCCGCGAGGCCATCCGCCTTGCCCTGGAAAAGGAAAACATCGAATCGCGCCCCCTCTGGAAGCCGATGCACCAGCAGCCGGTATTCTCTCCTTACCCCTTCTTTTCTACTGGGGTATCTGACAAACTCTTCGAACTGGGCCTCTGTCTCCCTTCCGGCTCATCCCTCACCAACCAGGATCGCGACCGCATCGCCAAAGCGCTGATGGCGGTTGTTGTAGGCTGAAGCGATTGCCGGTGATCAATTTTCGATTTTCAATTAAATTAAATTGGCTTTTGACCCGGTTTCTTTTACAGAACGCAAATGTGCCTTTGTATTTCCTTTGTGCGCTTTGTGCACTCTGTGGTGAAAAATAACTTCACTGCAAAGACGCGGAG
>SKTQ01000196.1 GCA_007122505.1 Bacteroidales bacterium
CAAATATCCCACAAAGAAGAAAAACATCCTGGTGGCATTGAGCACAGAAGCCACCATCATGATGCGGTAGTTGCCACGGAATAATTTTGTCCGCTTGTAATACAAATATCCCAGCAAAACGATCACCGGCACGGCCATCCGGAAAAAGGTGATGGTAGTAGCAGGCAGGTCAATGAGTTTGATAAACACACCACTGGAACCTCCAATGGTTGCAGCAATGATGATGGCCAGGTATGGGTTCAACTTCATTTTTCAAAAATACTGACCTTAAGCAATATGACCATGGATTTTTTCTTTATTGACATGCTTTTGATCATCATCATGAAAATATTCAAGGAGCATATCATAAATTATTTTAAATTTGAAATGTAAATTCAGTATTTCCTTTAAATCATTCAATAATAAAAAAAACGATCCTCTTTGCTGTAATGATGTGCGTCCACATTGCGAGCAGTGCCGATAATCCCCGGATTATAAACACTAAAACTGACATTGACAATACCAGGGGCAGTCGATTTGCAGAATGTATGGAAGGTTCTGTTTTCAGCCAGATTTTTGATTTTGATGGCACAACCCAACTTGGTGATGATACGTATTTGGAAATCGCCAATCAATTTAATGCGAGCGGACCTTTCCAGTCAGTCCGGTTTTGGTGGTGGGATCCGTTTGCATTCCTCGCAGATGAAAACATTTTCACAATCAATGTATATGACGGGCCACCAAATGACCCGGGAACAAATCTGATACATACCACCTCAGCAAACGGCACAATCAGTATGGTTGAAGATGACCCGTGGGGCGATATTTTCCGGATTGATCTGGACTTAAATGAATCCATAGATCTCTCATTTGGCTGGATCGGCATGAGTGCCTATATCCCGGATGAAAACACTTATCATGTTTCTTTCTTTTCACATAACGAAACTGGACTCACTCCTTTATTGGGTTTTTCCAACAATTCCTGGTCCTCTTCTACAGGTAGCAACAACTTACTTTGCCTGGGGGCTGCACCGCAACCCCTGCCTCTTTCCAAACATGCACTGTATATCAGTATATTTATGATCGGACTTTTTGTTATATTAAGAATGAAAAGCAGGATGGGTTAAGGCATTTCCGGAGCCTCAGTTATGTGTGCTATATTTGTACCAGCACCAAATCATTCAGCCGTATTGAACAGCTTACACCTGAACCACGTTCTATCAGTAATGCTATATCACAAGAAAATACTTCTTATAGGGATGTTTCTGCTCATCCCTCAGCTTTCCCTATGGTCCGCAATGCCCAAAACGTTGGGCAGTCAGGAAAGCGAGAACCCCTACTCCACCGTTTGGCATATGCCTTTGTCTGTGGCTGACACCACCCTTACCGATACGTTGGTGATACAACTCCGGGAGGTGGAGGTG
The DNA here is from genome assembly GCA_007122505.1 of Bacteroidales bacterium. Classification (GTDB taxonomy): domain Bacteria; phylum Bacteroidota; class Bacteroidia; order Bacteroidales; family UBA7960; genus PUPG01. The sequence continues at coordinate 1,404 of SKTQ01000196.1, forward strand.
ACTGCTTTTAACCGGCCCCGGAGGCTTATGGAGGTGCCCGGTTCAATCACGCACATCGGCGGCATTACGCTGGAGCGGATGGCCCCGGCATATAATCTGTTGCCAGTGTTGCAGCATGCACCGGGTGTATTTGCGCACCAGGGTGCCACCAATACAAGCAGGGTCACCATCAGGGGTATCGGTGCCAGGGTGCCATACGCAACCGGCAAGATCAGGGCCTACCTCAACAATATTCCGCTGACCAATACATCAGGGATTACCTTTCTGCAGGACATCGACCCGGCATCCATCGAAAGCATGGAGGTGATCAAGGGGCCGGCAACGGGTGCCTATGGTGCGGGGCTGGGCGGCACCATAGTGATGACAGCACGACGCCCATCCGTAAGGGGCAGCGGTATTCAAAACCAGTTGCAGATTGGGTCCTTCGGACTGATCCGCAACTCACTGGTGGCTGATCTGGCCGGCGAAAACAGGGGCACCACCCTTGTTTACAGCCATACACAAAGCGACGGATACCGCCAAAACAATGAATACCGGCGCGATGCCATCACCTCCGTATCCCAACTCACCCGCGGCAACAATACCCATTTCACCCTGCTGATGGCTTTTTCCAATCTCAAATCGCACATTCCAAGCTCCATCGACAGCCTCACCTTCATGGAGCAACCGCAAAATGCCGCAGTAAACTGGCTGAAAACACAGGGTTACGAAGATGCCATGCGCTTGCTGGGCGGTATCAACATGGTGCATACACTTAATCAAAATCTTTTGGCAGAAGTGAGCCTGTTTTCTCTTTGGCATGATGAGAAAGAATTGCGTCCCTTTGATGTATTTTATGAAGACAGAGCCAGCATCGGTACCCGCTTTAACCTCAGGCGTCAGTGGAACACAGGAACACGGGAGCTGGAGATCATCGGCGGCGGTGAATTCCTTTTTGAAAATTACCTGTACAGCAACTTTGAAAATATTGATGGCGAAGGTGTTCAAGGCCAAATGATCAGCGATAACAGAGAACAGGTGGGCAGCTACAACATCTTCCTGCAAGGCGATGCTTCCATAAACCGATGGGTATGGTCGGCAGGCATCAACCTCAATCACCACCGGCTCCATTATCGCGACCTGTTTAACCTGGAAAAAGCAGACCTTTCCGGGAGCTACGATTACGGGCTGATCCTTTCTCCACGCCTTGGTACCGCCTACAGGCTAAATGACCAAACCACCCTCTTTGCCACCATCAGCCATGGTTTTTCGCCACCTTCCCTTTCGGAGACGCTGACACCAGAAGGAGTCATCAATCCGGACATCAGACCGGAAAAAAGCTGGAATACGGAGCTGGGGATACGCGGCCATGGTTTTGACAACAGGTTGTTTTTTGATGTCAGCTTTTACCACATGCGGGTGCAGGACCTGCTGGTTGCCGAGCGGGTTGGTGAAGATGCATGGGTAGGCAAAAACGCCGGGGAATCGCTCCACAGCGGCATTGAGGCTGAATTGCATTGGGTGTTTTCGCGTACCAGAAGCAACGGAATCGCCGGCAATGAATGGTCTGTCAGAGCCAATTATGCCTATAACCATTTCTATTTTAGCGACTTCACCGATCTCGAC
>SKTQ01000235.1 GCA_007122505.1 Bacteroidales bacterium
GGAGGGACAGGGCTTGACCTGTCCAGAGATAAAAACTTTGCGTGCTCTGCGTCTTTGCGGTGAAACAATTTATTCCACGCAAAGAGCGCAAAGAAAAAACACGCAAAACCCGCAAAGAAATGCTGAAAGCTTAACCTATTTATCAACCTTTTATCATTTAGACATTTGGACCTTTACACATTTAGACATTGGTACATTGGTACATTTGTAAATTGGTAAATTGGTAAATTGGTTCATTGGTACATTTTCACATTTACACATTTCCCAAGGCTTTTTTAAAACCAACAAGAATGAAATCCAGGATAACCACAGTATTTACGTTAATAATTACCGTCTTTTCCGGAACAGCAATTGCATTTCCGTTTGAGAACAGCCATCAGGTATATGTTGATGATGTCCGGATACACTACCGTTACTGGCCGGTAGCTAAAGAAGAGTTGAAAGGCAGTTTTTTGCTGGTACACGGTTTCGCAGGCTCTACCTTTTCCTGGCAGGAGGTGGCCGACAGCTTGCAAAATCTCGGATATGCAGTCGTGGCAGTGGATTTACCACCATTTGGTTTCAGTGACAAATCATCGCGGATCAACCGATCTATTACAGCCCACGCGGAACGGCTGCATCAACTGATTCACACAAGTTTTCCCGGTCGGACTTGGCACCTGGCCGGCCATTCCATGGGAGGGGCAGTGGTGCAGGCATATGCACTGATGTATCCGGAAGACCTTAACAGCGTTACTTTCGTGGCGGGTGCACTTTTTTCGCGAATTTCCGAGGGCGGGCAGCAAGTAAACTTCTTGCTGCGGCTGTCACCACTGCGCTTTGTGCTCGGCGAACTGGCAGAACAATGGTTCATCACCGGCAACCGGGTTGAGCAACTGCTGGAATCCGCCTACGGAAAACCGCCGACAGAAGAACAGGTTAATGCCTATCTTCAACCCCTAAGAATCCCCGGAACAGCAAGGGCCATCCTGTCATCGGCGGCTTATAACCGCGAGATACGTTCATTGGAAGCCAACGCCCTAGAGGTGCCCGCCATCGCCATCTGGGGAAAAGAAGACACCTGGGTAAACTACAGAGGTCGAAAACCTGTCCTGGAGCAGATGCAAAATCTGCATCTGGTACTTCTGGAAGATACCGGCCACAACCCCATGGAAACCCATTTTGACGCCTTCATGAAAGCATGGCTTGCGGCATTGCAGGGCATGCATTACACCCAATGAGAAACCATTATCCGGACATCTTATCCAGAACCCCTGTCCTGGCATTGAATTCAGCTATCAGCTCATCCCACCTGTGCACCTGGTTAAACTGCTCCGGCCATACATTCCTGTCATCCCATAACTGATTCAATTCCAGAACATCTTTTTGCTGTTGCTCCACCCATGTGAAATATTTCAGGTTGTGGATGGCTTTTTTGTCATAGTATCCAAGCTCTTTAAGATGATCTGTGGTGCATCCCATCAGGCACTTTTCAAAGTCTTTGATGGCCTGCTTTTCATCATAGGCTCCATGCTGTTCGTGCAATTCTTCCAGTCGCGAGCGGTAAAGATCAGCAGAATCGGTGGCGACAGACAAGACAATGTCGTCGCCGTTCATTTCGTAGTACTTAGCGGTTTTAATGGCCGATAACATATTGGCGATACAGGATATGCCCAGCAATGGTAATTGCTCTATCTCCGCATTCGACAACCCTATTGATCGCAGGTAATTTTGCCCGGCTTCTTCGTTGAAGAGCCTGAAAAGGCGCATGCAATCTTCGTCGTCAATGGCGGTCACCATATCGGTGCTTTTTACGTTGTGCACCCAGGGCACATGTTTGTCGCCAATACCCTCGATGCGGTGTCCGCCAAAACCGTTGTTCAACAGTGTTGGACATTGCAGGGCTTCGGAGGCAACAACCTTTACATGGGGCGCGATGGTACGAAGGTAGTCTCCGGCGGCAATGGTGCCCGCTGATCCCGTGGCCGACACATAGGCAGCTATCCGGCTGTTGGAGTCTTTCACCAGGTTGAATGCCTCTTCCAAGGCATTGCCTGTGATGTTGTAGTGCCAGGCGGCATTTCCAAATTCTTCAAACTGGTTAAAGATGATACAGTCGGGGCGTGTCCTGCGAATTTCCCAGCAGGCATCATAAATCTCCTTGACGTTGCTTTCACAGCCGGGTGTGGCGATCACTTCCGATCCGATCTCGTCGCGCAGCCAGTCAAAACGCTCCCGGCTCATCTCTTCCGGAAGGATGGCCACCGATTCGGTGCCCATCAGCTTAGAATCGAAGGCACCGCCGCGACAGTAATTTCCCGTGGAAGGCCATACGGCCTTGTGGTATGTGGGGTCAAAACCGCCGGTGATGATCCTCGGAGCCAGGCAACCGTAGGCAGCACCAACCTTATGGGCTCCCGTCGGGAAATACTTCCCCACAATCATTACCACGCGGGCATCAATACCAGTGATGGCACGGGGAATTTCCAGGTAGTTTACATCACCAAACAACCCTCCTTTCTCTGTGGGTTCGTTTTTCCACGTAATGCGGAAAAGGTTCAGGGGGTGTATTTCCCACAATCCAATATCCTTTAACTGCTTCTTGATTGTATCGGGGATCAGCGAAGGATCCTTTTGCTGAGCAAACAAGGGTAGCAAAATATTTCGCTCCCTGAATCGCTGAATGGCATTTTCCAGTACATCTTCATTGATGATGCTGTCAATTGGTCTGATCATAACAAAGTTTTTTTAATGATTTTTGATAGGAAAAATATATGCATTAGCGCGGGCTCAGAGCTTTCGCACCTTGCAGGATCACCAGCATGTCTGCAGCCCTTTCTAATGAAACTTCCGTGATGTCCTCATTAATGAATTGCACTTCCTTTACGGAGAAATCTTCCTTGTCGAGTGTCACTACGGCTTCACCTGTTTCAAAAACATATTGATGCTCCAGTTCTGACAAGGTAAACAGGGTGCCGTTCTCCTTGCAGATGAGGTTGTTTGCATTGTCAAGCTGTGAA
>SKTQ01000076.1 GCA_007122505.1 Bacteroidales bacterium
AATAACTAAAAAAATAGGTTCAAAACTAACTACTTACAAAGCATATGATTGCATGTAAGGTAAAACCTTTAACAAGCAAGAAAAAGAATGACTACTGTCAGGCAAAATTGTATTACGGCCTAACGGGACTTCTGGATATACCCTATAATGCATACTACCAGGATTTTGTCCCTATCAGGTCAGCCCCGTTAGGGGCATAATCTTGGTAGAATCAAAAACAACCCCCCAATCTTTTAAGTCCCGTAGGGATGATATAAATCAAGCGTTTCAGAGCCATTGTGCATTTTTCCCGGACAGCAGTGATAAAGAATACAGATGCTAATCAGAGGAATGGAAATTATTAATCAAAAATTCCTATCTTGCGTAGGAAAAACCAATTCATTTGAACCAATCTATGGATTCATGCCGGTGAACAAGACAACTTATTCAAACAGATACAGTATGAATAAGTGTTTCAGAAAAGCATCCAACACCAGGAAATGGCCGGCTTAATCCAACAAAACCAAAAGATATGAGAACACTGATTCTGTTTTTCCTTTTTATTTTCACTGCTAACGTGCTGCATGCTTCATACATTACGCCCGGCAACGGAGAAACCTACACCATGGATGACCTGGTGGCTATCAGCGGCGGCACGGTAACCTACGACGGAAACAGCTACCTGATCCACCAGGATTTAACGATTTCAGTCAGCGATATCCTGGAAATAACTGAAGACATCACCATAAAGGTTGCTTTTGATAAAAGGATCAACATTCATGGAACTCTGATCGTGGATCCTCCGGAGGAAGTATTGTTTACAGCAATCAATGTTCCCAATCGCTTTAAAGGTTTCCGGTTTGAAAATGCCACAATGGCCACCATGATGAAAAATACCATTGTGGAGTACGCGGGTGGTATTCAGCTCATTGGGACACATATGCTATTTGATAACTGCATCATACGGTATTTTGACACGTCTAACACCAGCGCAGCCATAAACCTGCATAGCTCCAATCCGGTGATCCAGAATTGTCTTTTCCTTGAGAATGCGGGTTCTGCCATTGGCAGCGGGGCTAATATTCAGGTGTCACCGCAAATCCTGCATAATGAGTTTATCAGCAATGTTACGGCCAATACCAACAGGCCACAGATCAATCTTGGCCCATCGGCAGCCGACACCCTTAAAATCATTGGAAATTACATCGAAGGAGAATACACCATGGCAGGGGGTATCGCCGTGGCTAACCTGATGTCGGTAGGACATACCGTAGCACTGATCAAGGACAATTATGTGGTCAACAACCGTTACGGCTATGCCGGACTCGGCAGCCAGATCACCAGCATCATCCAAAACAATCATTTTATTGACAACAACATACAGGGAGAGCCCATGCTGGGAGGCAGCGGACTGAACTTTATGGGTGGAACCACCAACCAGGCCTTCATAAAAAACAACATTATTAAAGGCAACCTCTGGGGTGTGACCATACAAAACAATGCACGGCCCAACCTGGGGCAGAACGGCAATGAACTGACGGGATACAATGTCATTGAAAACAACATCAATACCGGAACCATTTACGGGCTATACAACAATACACCAGAGTCCATTTTTGCCCAGCACAACTATTGGGGCACCGACGATCCGGTTGTGGCCGCCGGATACATCGTGGATCAGGACGATAATCCTTCCCTGGGTCCTGTTACTTTTCTGCCCATCTGGGTGCCGGAGAATCTGATTGAATCATTTGTGCTGGAGGCCGGTCACAACGATCAGCTCGATGAGGATATCTTTGGTATTATCGATCAGGATGAACAGACTGTCCATATTATATTACCCCACGGTGTAAGCACTGACGGGCTAATCCCAAGCTTGCAACTCTCCGATTTCGCTGTTGCCGATCCGCCCGGCGGACAGCCTGTTGACCTCACAGAGCCATTGGTATATACCATAACCGCTTTCCACGGTGAAGAACGCACCTACACGGTAACAGCTGAAGCCGAAGGGCCTGAGTTATTCACGGTAACTTTTAACGTTTTGTTTGACGTATATGGTTTTGATCCGGACATTTACTATGTGGTTATTACAGGCACCATGACCGATTGGGCAGAACCAGGCACTGATCCGGAACTGGAGATGGAATTGATCAGCGATGACCCTTTGATGTACAGCAAAACTTTCCTCCTTGAAGCAGGAACTTATGAATACAAATATTTTTCTGACTTTTTTGGTGAAGGATGGGATGGCGGAGAATGGGCGGGAGACCCCAACCGGATTATTGAGGTAACTGGTGACATGACGGTGGAAGACTGGGTCTATGTTGATCCTGATGAATATTTCGATGTTGAATTCGAAATCCTGGATGATCATGGAGAGCCTATCCATGATGCTGTGGTAAAGTTGGGCACACAAACAAACGACCCCGGTGATTATACCTTCAACTATGTGATGGCAGGGCTTTATGCATATATGGTGGAAAAGACTGGTTTTCATACTATTGAAGACAGTATCTCGGTTACAGGTCATACTTTTGTGACCGTAACATTGTATCCCGATGATACCGGTATTGTTTTACCGGAACAAGCATCCCTCAATGTGTTTCCGAACCCTGCAGCGACACATTTTACCGTGGAATCAAAACTGCCGGTTAGTGGCATCCGCATCATTGATTTATATGGCCGAATGATATTCGAATCCAGTCCACCTGAAGTCTCCAGCTATTCGATCGATTGCCGGGGATTCAAACCGGGGAGCTATTTTGTGCAGATTTTTACGACTGCCGGTATGGAAAGTCACAACCTGCAAATTATCAACAAATAACTATTCCGGGAAATGCAAGTCCGTTGGATAGAAAATTTATCAAACAACAAAAATAAAACATCATGAAAAGTATAAAAGGATGGATGCTGGGAGGGCTATTATTGCTCCTTCTTTCAGGTTGTAATCAGGGTAACAGATTGCGGGTGGTTTCTCCCGACAGAAATCTCAGGGTGGACGTTGTTC
>SKTQ01000146.1 GCA_007122505.1 Bacteroidales bacterium
CTGGGGTGATCCTGGATGACCTGAACCGTTTTCTGGAGCCGCACGGCTTGTTTTTTGGACCGGAAACCTCCACCAGCAACCGTTGCATGATCGGCGGCATGGTAGCCAACAACTCATGCGGTTCCCATTCGCTGGTTTATGGCAGCACCCGCGATCATACCCTGGAAGTGGAAGCCTTGCTGACAGACGGCTCGCTGGTGACCTTCGGGCCGACAGGCAAAGAATCTTTCCGGCAGAAATGCGTGGGGAGCAAGCTGGAGAACCGTATTTACCGGCAGCTTTTTGAAATGCTGTCGGAACCCGCCAACAAGCAGGCAATCCTCGACCATTTTCCCGACCCGCGGATAAAAAGAAGAAACACAGGTTATGCACTGGATCTGCTCATGGATACCGAGCTTTTTGATGGTAATGAAGCCTTCAATCTGTCGCGGATGCTCTGCGGTGCCGAAGGAACCCTTGCCCTCTATACAACCATCAAGCTGAACCTGGTACCTCTGCCTCCGCCTGTTAAGGCCCTGGTGTGTGTGCATGTGAACAGCATTGAGGAAGCCCTGCAGGCCAATCTGGCAGCCCTGCGGTTTGATCCTGTTGCCGTGGAACTCATAGACAATCACATCCTTGAGTGTACCAAAGCCAACATACAACAGGCCAAAAACCGTTTTTTCCTGAAAGGCGATCCGGGAGCCATACTGGTGGTTGAATTTGCCTTCGACACAAAAGAAAAGGTTGCAGAACAAGCCGCAAAAATGGAAACATATATGCGGGACAACAACCTGGGATATCATTTTCCGGTGATTACCGGCGACGATATCAACAAGGTGTGGAGTCTGCGGAAGGCGGGGCTGGGTTTGTTGTCCAATGTGCCCGGTGACGCCAAACCGGTTGCCGTGATCGAAGACGCGGCCGTATATGTGGAGCACCTGCCGGCCTTTATTAAGGAAGTGCAGGCATTGCTGCACAAGCTCAACCTTGAATGTGTTTACTACGCCCACATCGGTACCGGGGAATTGCATCTGCGCCCGGTGTTAAACCTCAAAAGCCGCACCGACGTGGAACGCTTTCACCAGGTTGCCGAAGGTATGGCTCAACTGGTGAAAAAATATAAAGGCTCACTCAGCGGCGAGCACGGCGACGGCAGGCTTCGCGGCGAATTCATCCCACTGGTGATGGGAGAGGCCTGTTATACGATGTTTCAACAGGTGAAACAAACATGGGACCCCGATGATCTGCTGAATCCCGGGAAAATTACCAATACCCCTTCCATCAAAACATCTTTGCGCTATACAGCAGGGAAACCTGAAAAAAAGCTGAAAACCTATTTCAGCTTCGATCAAACCATGGGTTTTCTCAGGGCAGTGGAACAATGCAACGGCTCCGGCGACTGCAGGAAGCCTCATCAGGCAGGCGGTGTGATGTGCCCCTCTTACCAGGCAACCCTTGATGAATACGACACCACACGCGGAAGAGCCAACCTGCTCAGGGAATTTATCACCAATTCCACAAAGAAAAATCCGTTCGATCATAAAGAGATCATCGATATTCTCAATTTGTGTTTGTCGTGTAAAGGCTGTAAGGCAGAATGCCCCTCCAATGTGGATGTTGGCAAGTACAAGGCGGAGGTGCTTCAGCATTATTATGATGCCAACGGAACCCCCGCAGGAGCCAGGATAACCGGAGCCTATGCAACCCTCAACAAGCTGGGAAGCATGACCCTCGGCTTGTATAACTGGTCTGTGACAAACCGGTATGTATCTCCCATTATTAAAAAAATGCTCGGTTTTGCACCTGAAAGGTCTTTGCCTAAACTCCAAAAGGAAACCCTCAGACAGTGGGCGGCAAAACACTTAAACGAACTTAATCAAAAGCTGAACGGCAGCAAGCAGGTGTATTTGTTCTGTGATGAGTTTACCAATTTCAATGACACCCTGGCCGGGATCAAAACATGCCTGTTGCTTCACCACCTGGGATACCGGGTGCTTTTTACCGGACATGCAGAAAGCGGCAGAACCCAATTGTCCAAAGGCTTGCTAAAAAAAGCAAGCCGTGTAGTTGAGCAAAATGTAAATATTTTGTCAGCCCTGATTAATGAAAACAGTCCGCTCATTGGCGTTGAGCCTTCCGCGGTGCTGAGTTTTCGGGATGAGTATTTGTTGCTCACCAGGGGCAAACAACTGGAGGCTGCAACGGAGCTGGCAAAACATGTTTATACCGTTGATGAATTTATCGCAGGGCAGTTTGAAGAGGGGCAGATAGACAGAACGGCTTTCAGCGACAAACCGCGCATAATATATGTGCATGGTCATTGTCACCAGAAAGCGTTGTCGTCGGTGAATGCTTCCGTGAAAATGTTGTCTGTCCCGCAGAACAATGATGTCAGGCAGATCGATTGCGGCTGTTGTGGCATGGCGGGTTCTTTCGGGTATGAGAAGGATAAGTATGCCCTCAGTATGAAAATCGGAGAGCTGGCCTTGTTTCCGGCTGTCAGGAAAGCTGAGCCTGAAGCAATTATTGCTGCTTCCGGCACAAGCTGCAGGCATCAAATCCTTGATGGAACTGGCAGGCATGCCTTTCATCCCGCAGAAGTTCTGTTTGATTGTCTGAAACATGACAATCATCAACATCAAAAACAAGATTGATATGAAGACCATCAAATTAACAGGCAAAATCAAGGGCAGTCCTGAAGAGGTGTACCGTGCGCTGACCAATCCTTTCACCATTGAGCTTTGGAGTGGCGAACCCGCTGTTATGAGCGAGGTTCCCGGATCGCCTTTTACCATCCTGGATGGCGCCATTGTGGGGGAAAACGTGGCTTTTGAAACCAACAAGTCGCTGCGTCAGCATTGGTTTTTTGGTGATGAGCACCGGTCGGAGGTGCTAATCGAGTTGTTTCCGGATAAGTCCGATACCCACATCAGGATAGTACATTCGGATGTTCCCGACGAGGCTTACGAGAATATGTTGGCGGGTTGGAAAGAGTCCTACCTTGGATCTTTACGCGATTTTTTTGAGAAATAGGCTTTGATTAAGGAATAGCTTACCGGCATGTTACACGTTAAACCGCACGTGAAAGATGTCGCCATCCTGAACAATGTAATTTTTTCCTTCGACATTGAATTTACCGGCCTGTTTGCATGCGTGTTCCGATCCCAGTTCCAGGAAATCGGATGACTTCATCACTTCTGCGCGAATAAATCCCCTTTCCATGTCGGAATGGATGGTTCCGGCTGCTTTGGGCGCGGGTGTTCCTTCGCGGATGGTCCATGCCCTGGCTTCTTTTGGTCCGAAGGTAAAAAAGGTTTGCAGCTTCAGTGTATTGTATGCGGCGCGAATGAGCTTGTTGACAGCAGGTTCAGTAAGTCCCATGTCTTTCAGGAATTCCTGCCGGTCGGCTTCGTCGTCGAGGCTTGCAATTTCGGCCTCTGCCTGTGCCGCAACCACCAGCATTTCTCTTTTTTCGGCCTCTATTACCGGGCGAAGAGCGTCGGTATGGGGATTGCCGCTGAGTGCCGAGGCTTCATCCACATTGCACACGTAGATAACCGGTTTCACGGTCAGAAGGAAGCAGTCGTCCATAAACTTCCGGTCCAGCTCATGAATGTCGAATGTGCTTGCCGGATCACCATTTTCCAGGTGTTCCAAAAGAGCTGTCAGCACGTCTGTTCCTCTTTTGGCGTCTTTGTCGCCAACGGCGGCTACCTTTTGGAGGCGGCTTCGCTTTTTGTCAACCGTTTCCCAGTCGCTGGTGATGAGCTCCAGGTCAACGATTTCCTTGTCGCGCAGCGGATTTACAGAGCCTTCCATGTGTGGTACTGTGTCGTCGTCGAAGCAACGAATCACATGGATGATGGCGTCGCATTGCCGTATGTCGGCAAGGAACTGGTTTCCTCCTTTTGCCTTGCTGCCCCCTTTGGTTAGACCGGGGATATCCACTATTTCCAGGCTTGTGGGCACTGTTTTAGCCGGTTTCACGATAGCTGCGATAGCTTCCAGGCGAGGGTCCGGCACTTCAATCTGCCCCAGGTTGGTTCGTCCGGGCATTTGAGACCCTGAGCCCCGCCCGCGTGACAATGCGTTGAACAATGTGGTTTTGCCGCAGCCCGCAATTCCTATAATGCCACAATTTAATGCCATGTCTTGAAAAATTTGGTGGTGCAAAGGTAGAAAAAATGTTGTCATAAGGTAAACAAGGTAAACAAGGAAAGAATCCGGCATTCCAAATGCACGGATTTGGGGAAAACAGGAAAAATGTGTTTTTTTGTATTCCCAAAAATAATGATGATATGATCAGAGAAGAGAGAACAGAAAAGTTGCCCATCAAAATGTGGATCGATGAAGTGGAGGCCGGGGCACTGGAGCAGGCAAGAAACCTGGCCAATTTTCCTTTTGCGGTACAGCATATTGCACTGATGCCGGATTGTCACCAGGGCTTTGGAATGCCCATTGGTGGTGTAATGGCCACCCGGGAGGTGATTGTGCCAAATGCGGTAGGAGTGGATATTGGCTGTGGAATGTGTGCCGTGCAAACATCTCTGACCGAAGTTCCGAAAGAGCAGTTGCGAAACATATTGTCTGTTATCCGTTCACGAGTTCCGCTCGGACACAAACACCACAAGCACAGTCAGGACCCGGCTCGTATGCCTCAAATGGCTGATGACAAACCCATGCCGGTTGTTCAGCGCGAGTACAAAAGCGCCACCAGGCAGGTAGGCACTCTTGGCGGAGGAAATCATTTCATTGAGATACAAAAGGGATCTGATGGACAGATATGGATCATGATACACTCGGGCAGCCGCAATATCGGGAAACAGGTTGCCGACTATTACAACAGGCTTGCCATCAAACTCAATGAAAAATGGAAAAGCCCGGTGCCGCGGTCCCACCAACTGGCTTATCTTCCATTAGACAGCAAGGAGGGGCAACAATATATCCGGGAAATGAACTACTGTGTTGACTTTGCCTTTGCCAACCGCAAATTAATGATGGATAACACCATTGATGTATTCCGGTCGTTTTTTGGAAAGGACTTTCGAACGGCGCCAATGATCAATATTGCCCATAATTATGCCGCCTTTGAGCAGCATTTTGGAAAGGATGTGGTGGTTCACAGGAAGGGAGCCACCAAAGCCGACAACAACACCATTGGCATTATTCCCGGCAGTCAGGGTGCCAACAGCTATATTGTGAAGGGAAAAGGCAACAAGGACAGCTTCGAGAGTTGTTCGCACGGAGCCGGCCGCACCATGGGCCGAAAAGAGGCCATCAGGTCACTGAACCTCCGCGATGAGGTGGAAAAACTGAACAAGTTGGGTATCTTACATGCCATACGTACCCAGAACGACCTTGAAGAGGCCACCAGTGCCTACAAGGATATTGCCATGGTGATGGAGTTACAAAAAGACCTGGTTGATATTACCGTTGAACTTTCTCCTCTGGCTGTGATCAAAGGCTGACACATATGAAAAACCCAGCCGGTGAAAGTGGCCGGCTGGAAAACAATATTATGCCGCAGGCAGATCGCCCAAGGCTTATGTTAGTTCACCTTCCTGACATTTTTGGCCACATCCTGTCCGTTGTATTTACGCTCAATGGTAAATATAACGTTGTCGCCGGTCATCAAGTCATTAAAATCCACATTTTCCACATCGGTGTAGTGGAAAAACAGGTTGTTGTTGGGATATTTGATAAAACCGTAGCCGTTTTTCAGGCTGAGGATCTCACCCTCCTGAAATTCTTCGTTCACCGGTTCGTCTTCCTTTTCGGATGGTGACGTGTCGTCCTGAACAAAAAGATTCAATAAGAGTGGATCGCTTGAACCCCTGCGGCTTTCGATCATTTCATGCATCTGCAAGGGGTATGTTACCTCCCTGATCAGGCCCTGGGAGGTTTTTGTAATCATTTTTTGCCCCTCGTCGTTGGTGAATTCAAAATCCCAGCAAATCAACATTACCCTGATTCCCAATGCGTTGATTTTGCGTATCAAGGGCACAAAATCGCCATCCGAAGCGATGAGCACCAGGTAGTCTATCTTGCCGCAAACGGCCATATCATAGGCTTCAAGGGCCAGATGGACATCCAGGTTCTTTTCTTCCTTTTTTCCATGAAAGCTTTTGATGGGAAAGTAGTGTGTTACCAAACCTTCCGACATCAGAATGTCATCAAAAACCCTTTCATAATAAAGCTGGCTGCCCCTTTGCGCGGCCTCCTGGGCTCCGACACGTCCCCTGAAATAATGTGCCTCGGTAATCCGGCAAAGCTGTGAATCAACACCTTCTTCAGCAGCTACCTGCTGACGGATAAACTCGTGCAGGCCGGCAATACTTAATCGTTTTTTTCGGGGGTGCACATAATTGTAATAATTGCTAACGTGGAGAAAGTAGTTTCCGTCGTAAAATACCCCAATACGTGCAAGCTTTGAATTTCTTAATGATTGCATTATAATATTATCTATATGTGAGAAATAAACGAGTATTGATGTTAGCGGTCCGTAATGTGATCTATTTTAAACATAAACGATGTTTGTCTAAAAAAAAGTATAAAAAAGAAGAACTTTATTTACAAAATGGCCCTTCATTAATAGCCAAATAAGGCTATGTTGAGGCACAAAAATATGGAAGTTTTTTTGATATTTTGTATAAAATTACGTGTTTTTTTTGAATATATTGCGCAAACAAGATAAATATTAAAATTAATCCGGTAAAACCTGCACGAAAAACGGTTAAAAGTTTTCCCAATCAAGTCACCGGGTTTTTTAGGGGAGGGGTTCGCCAGTTTTTTGAAAAAACTTATTTTTGTGGGCCTGCCTTCAGACCCTTTGTTTATCAAAGGATATAAGCGGAATCCCCGGCTTCCGTCTTTGTGGATGCAGAATAACAGACTGTAAAACAGGGGGAAAAACCGGTCTGTGGGTAGCTTTAATCACTCTCTGTGCAGCTGTCAAAATGCGCTCAATCGGCCGCTTATTGCTTACAGGGTAAAGTTTGTTCGGCCGGGCTTGTGCAATACCATAATTATTATTACATTACGGAAAACAAACAATTTCGGCGAACGATATATTCAAACCAGAAGGATATGGCAAAAGAAAAACCAGGCATACCAAAGGGCACCAGGGACTTTGACCCCCTGGAGATATCACGCAGGGAACATATTTTTAACACCATCAGGGAAGTTTACCGGCTGCATGGCTTTCGGCCTATAGAAACCCCTGCCATGGAAAACCTGTCAACCCTCATGGGCAAATACGGTGAGGAGGGTGATCGACTGATATTCAGAATACTTAACTCGGGTGATTTTCCGTCGAAGGTGAAGGAAGAGGATTGGCAAAGCAGGAATGCATCCCTGATCTCTTCACGGATATGTGAAAAAGCCCTGCGTTACGACCTCACGGTTCCTTTTGCCAGGTATGTTGTTCAGCACCAGCACAAGATCACATTCCCTTTCAAGAGATACCAGATGCAGCCGGTATGGCGCGCCGATAAGCCCCAAAAAGGCCGCTACCGCGAATTTTTCCAGTGCGATGCAGATGTGATCGGCAGTGACTCCCTGGCCAATGAGGCGGAAATTATGCAGATTATTGACAAGGTGTTTTCGCAGCTAAATATTGACGTGATCATCAAAATAAATAACCGCAAAATACTGGCAGGACTTGCCGGGCTCATCGGATTCCCCGACCGGTTCACCGAGATCACCACAGCCATTGACAAAACAGACAAGATCGGCCTTGAAAATGTAAGCCGCGAATTGATTGACCGCGGCCTTACCAAGGAGGCTGTTGATAAGTTGTTGCCTGTCTTGGAACTGACTGGAACCAACCATGAAAAAATTCAGATGCTTCAGGATCTGCTTTCTTCTTCGGAGTTGGGGATGCAAGGTTTGTCTGAAGTTCAGGAAGTGTTTGATATTGTCGAAGTAACACCCTTGCATTGCCGGCTGGAGCTGGATTTGTGCCTGGCCAGGGGTCTGAATTACTATACCGGGGCAATCATCGAGGTAAAGTCTGCGGATGTCAACATCGGCAGCCTATGCGGAGGTGGAAGGTATGATGACCTGACAGGTATTTTTGGTTTGCCCGGCGTGTCGGGTGTGGGAATCTCCTTCGGGGCCGACAGGATTTATGACGTCTTGCAGGCTTTGTCGCGCTTCCCCGACAGTACCGGTACTTTCAGCCAGGTGCTGGCCATCAATTTTGGGCCGGTGGAACGCAACTACTGCTTGCCTGCACTGGAAAACCTCCGCTCCATCGGTGTGCAATGCGAAATGTATCCCGAACCGGCAAAAATCAAAAAACAATTGCAATACGCCGATAAGAATAACATACCCTTTGTGCTGATGGCAGGGGAGGAAGAGATGAAGAAGAAACTTTTCTCACTCAAGGATATGCGTACCGGCGATCAGCAACAACTGATGCTGGAACAGATCACTGATGTGCTCATGAAATATTTTGACCGTTAACACATAATCCACCCAAAGGCTTTAAACAGCATATGCTTTGATGAGCACGAACATGATCGGTTCTGCTGAAGGCTTTGCTAAAACGAATTGAGGAGGGTTTTTTGCAAAACTAACATCTCATTAATCAAAAGTAAATACAATTATTATATGGAAACCCATCATATTTCCCCCGGGGATATTGACTATGGCCTCATGCGCAAGGTGCTGCACAATGAGCTTCGGCTGGAGCTTTCAGAAGAGTCCCGTGAGCGTGTGCTTGGCTGTCGTGCCTATCTTGACAAACGCATTGCCGAAAACCGGTCGCCCATTTACGGAGTTACCACGGGATTCGGGTCTTTGTGCAACCATAGCATATCCATGGAAGACCTGGGCGTGCTGCAGCGCAACCTGGTGATGTCTCATGCCTGTGGTACCGGTGATGAAGTTCCTGCTGAGATTGTCCGGTTGATGTTGTTTCTAAAGATTCAATCACTGGCTTACGGGCACTCAGGAATTCGTATTGAAACCATCAGACGGTTGATAGACTTTTACAACAACGAAATCTATCCCGTGATTTACACCCAGGGCTCGCTGGGTGCTTCCGGGGACTTGGCACCGCTTGCCCATTTAAGTCTGCCTTTGCTTGGACTCGGAGATGTTTTCCACCGGGGAGAACGGCTTTCTTCCGCTGAGATGCTGCAGGCAATGGGATGGGATGCGCTGGACCTGGAAGCAAAGGAAGGCCTTGCCCTGTTGAATGGAACACAGTTCATGGGGGCTTATGGTGTGTTTGCTTTGCTGCGTTCTTTTGACCTTTCTCTTTGGGCCGACCTCATCGGGGCCATGTCGCTGGAGGCGTATATGGGACGGATGGAGCCTTTCCTCGAACAGGTGCACCGGGTGCGTCATCACAAAGGGCAAATGGAGACATCTGCAAATATCCGCAGGTTTTTGGAAGACAGTGCTTTGATGCAGGAACCGAAAAATTATGTTCAGGACCCCTACAGCTTCCGTTGTATACCGCAGGTGCACGGTGCCAGCAAAGACGCCATCGGTCATGTGGCCAATGTGTTTTTCCATGAGATGAATGCGGTCACGGATAACCCTACCATTTTCCCGGATGACGACCTGATCATTTCGGCGGGCAATTTCCACGGGCAACCCCTGGCCATCAACCTGGACTACCTTGGCATTGCCCTGGCAGAGCTGGCAAGTATTTCTGAGCGCCGCATCTACCGTTTGATTTCCGGAACGCGTAAACTTCCCTCATTTCTTGTTGCCAATCCCGGGTTAAACTCCGGATTTATGATACCTCAATATACGGCCGCTTCCATTGTGAGCCAGAACAAACAATTGTGCACTCCTGCCTCTGTGGATACCATCGAGTCGTCGCAGGGGCAGGAAGACCATGTCAGCATGGGAGCGAATGCCGCCGTAAAAACCCTTTCCATTGTATCAAACCTGGAAAGCGTGCTGGGTATTGAGCTGCTCACGGCCTCCCAGGCCATAGGTTTCAGGGATACCGATAAAATTTCGCCGGTCATCTGCAAATTGCTGACAGCTTTCCGTAAAGAGGTTCCGTTTATAAAGGACGATAAGGTAATGTATCCGGAAATAAAAAAGGCCGGACTTTTTATTCATATCCATCCTCCGGCGCAGTTTTGCTGAGAGGGTTTCCTCACAGACCCATTACAAAAAAAAAGCTGCCGGATCATCTCCCGGCAGCTTTCGGTTATTGGTTGTGAATAATTTATCCTTAGTTGGTGCTGTAACCGGCTGTACCTTTACCCATTTTTTCCTTTACCACAGCTTGTGCTGCAGCAAGGCGGGCGATCGGCACACGGAACGGCGAGCAACTCACGTAGTCCATTCCAACCCTGTGGCAGAACTCAACGGAACTGGGTTCACCGCCATGCTCTCCGCAGATGCCGATTTTGAGGTCAGGGCGTCCTTTGCGTCCGCGTTCAACGCCCATTTGTACCAGTTGCCCAACGCCTTCCTGGTCTAATACCTGGAAGGGGTCATGCTTGAGCAGTCCCTTTTCAATATATACTTTCAGGAAGTTTCCGGCGTCGTCGCGGGAGTATCCGAAAGTCATCTGTGTAAGGTCATTGGTTCCAAAAGAGAAAAACTCAGCCGTTTCGGCGATTTTGTCGGCCACCAGTGTGGCACGTGGAATTTCGATCATGGTACCTACCAGGTATTCGATGCGGTCACCGTATTCTTCAAACACCTTTTCAGCGGTGTCTCTGACGATTTGTTCCTGCAGTCGGTATTCCGGTGCAGTACCTGTCAGGGGAATCATGATCTCGGGAATCGCTTTGATCCCTTTTTTCTTGAGGTTCATGGCCGCTTCGATGATGGCGCGGGTCTGCATCTCGGAGATTTCCGGATAGGTGTTTCCAAGGCGGCAGCCCCGGTGGCCGAGCATGGGGTTGAATTCATGCAGCGCATCCACACTGGCTTTTACCTCTTCAGGTGTTACACCCAGTTCTTCAGCCATCTCTTTTTGATTGGCCTCTTCATGCGGAAGGAATTCGTGCAGCGGCGGATCCAGCAGGCGAACCGTCACCGGGAGGTCCTGCATGGCCTCGAAAATGCCTTCAAAGTCTTCGCGCTGCATGGGCAGCAGCTTGTCAAGGGCTTTGCGGCGGCCTTCTTCATTCTTGGCAAGGATCATTTCGCGCATGGCCTTAATACGCACTCCTTCAAAAAACATATGTTCTGTACGGCACAGTCCGATACCTTTGGCACCAAACTCACGGGCAA
>SKTQ01000328.1 GCA_007122505.1 Bacteroidales bacterium
AGATCAGCGAGAAATAATAAAATGCTTTGTGCTATCATAGATTTATTTCAGATTAAGAACTTTGTGTTTTTCGTGTCCTTTGTGGTGATATTTTTTTAACCACAGAGGGCACAAAGTGCACAAAGAAAATCACAAAGAAAATCTTTGCGTGCTCTGCGTCTTTGCGGTGAATTTATTATCCTTAATCGAAAATCGATCATCGGCAATCAAATTTTAGAAAAAAGCTTCATCCCCACGGCTGATCATCATAAAAAAAAAGGAAAACCAATTCCCTGGCTCATTCAAAAGGCAGCAGATATTTGCAATTGTAGCATAAATGTATTAAGTTTGTAGGGTAAGCTTATTATTTAGTGCGAGATTTTGAAGGATAAATCTAATATAACTATATAATTATTTTTATTGAATGAAAAAAGGAAAGCCGATAATCCTCATACCGGCTAGTCCGGGTTCGCAATTCCAATAAAGCTGCATCCATGAGAAAGCATCCAGCAGATATGCAATTATTCCGGGACCTGGTAGCCAACTCACACGATATTATTGCCATCATCAGTGAGGACTTAAAGCTTATGTTTTTAAGTGATTCCGTAGAGAAGATATTGGGTTACCGGTTTGATGAGGTGCGGGGATTGCTGGGTGCCGATTTTCTGGCTTCCGAAGATGTTCTGGCTATCAGTGATGAATTCAGGAAGATTGCCATGGACCGGGATTATGTGGCTATGGGTGAATACCGTTTCCGCCATCGAAACGGATCATTTGTTTTGTTGGAGGTGATCATTTCTAACATGCTTTACCATCCGCACATCGGCGGTTATGTGGTAAATGCGCGCGATGTTGGCTTCCGCAAAAAGATTGAAAAACGAATCAGGGATGCCAGGAAAAAACTGAGGGCATCAGAAAGCAAATTCAAGGGCTTATATCAATCTATCAGCGACGGTATTCTTGAAACAGACCTGGAAGGAAGGGTGGTTCATGCAAACCATGCGTATGTAAGCATGCTTGGTTATGAAAAGCTTGATGATATTATCGGCTTGCACTTCAATGATTTTACCCCTGACAAGTGGCATGAGTGGGAGGATAATATTGTTAAAGAAAAGATTTTAAAGCGCGGTTATTCTGATCTTTATAAGAAGGAATATGTGCGGCGGGATGGCAGTATTTTCCCCATTGACATAAAGGTATGGCTGATCAGGGAGAACAACAAACCCACAGGGATGTGGGCGATTGTGCGCGACATTACCGAAAGCTGGATGGCAGAGAAAAGAATGGAAGAAGCGAACAGGCAGCTGAAAGAATTAAACAGGTATAAAACGGAAGAGCGGGAGAAAGAGCGAAAAGCCATTGCGTCGGTGATCCATGATGAGCTCGGGCAGGTTCTGACGGCCATAAAGATGGAGGTATGCGGATTGCCGTATAAATCTGGTTGCAGCGGAGCATGCATGTCGGAGATACAAAAGATATCGGGTAAGGTCAGCGATGCTATAAAAACCGTTCAGCGTATATCGGGTGAATTACGCCCGGGCATTCTTGACGATCTTGGATTAAAAGCGGCCATTGACTGGTACGCCAGGGAGCTCAGAAAGAGGGCCGGGTTGCAGGTTGACATGGACATCAGCATCAGTAAGATCAGCCAGGATATTGACCTTGCCTTGTTCCGGATCGTACAGGAAGCCCTTACCAACGTTTGCCGTCATGCAAGGGCAACGCAGGTAAATCTTTGGCTGGCCCGCAGAGATCATGCGGTGGAGCTGGTGATTCGTGACAACGGTGTGGGCATCCCACCCAAAAAACTTGCTTCTGGAAAGTCTTTCGGATTGATTGGTATGCGGGAAAAAGCGGAAGCCCTGGACGGATTGCTTGACATTCGCTCGGATGAAAAAGGAACATTGCTGGTGGTCACGATTCCGGTGCCTCAATGAACTAAAATAAGACAGCCATGAAAATATTGATAGCCGATGACCACTCTATCGTACGTGAGGGGGTAAAACAACTCATCCGTTCGATCCCCCTTGCTGCTGATGTTGTAGAGGCCGGAGATGGCAATGAAGCATTGGAAATCATCAGGAATGACCATTTTGATTTGATCATTCTGGACATTTCGCTGCCGGGTATCAACGGTCTGGACCTGTTACAAAGGATTTGCAGTTCCGGTTCAGATAACCGGGTGCTCATGCTAAGCTTTCATCCACAGGAGCATTATGCCGTCCGGGCCTTCAGGCTGGGGGCATCCGGTTACGTGGTTAAAGACTCAGACCCGTCGGTAATACAGGAAGCCATCGTCAGGGTGGCCGAAGGTGGCCGTTATGTTTCACCCGAACTGGCGGAAGTTATCTTTTTTGATGCACAGGGAACAAGCCCGGGTATGCTCCACGAAAGTCTGTCCGATAGGGAGTTCCAGGTGATGATTCTCCTGGCCGGTGGTAAAACTGTGACTGAAATTGCCTCGCAGGTATTTATATCCCATAAAACTGTGAGCACCTACCGGGTGCGCATCCTCAAAAAAATGGGTTTAAACTCCAATGCCGATCTCACCATATATGCCATGAAAAATGGCCTTATATGAGCGATCCTACCGCTCAGGCGATAGGATCGCTGTTTGCTTTCACTACATAACCACAAACTTTTCTCTGTAAATAAATGATTCACCTTTGAGATGAACAACGTACATTCCACCGGGCCACGATGATACCTCTATGGTAACTGATTGAAGCTGTGCGCCGGAAAGCCGGCGCCTGTGCATTACCCTGCCCTGGTAATCATAAACCTCCATCATCAGGGCCTCCTCCTGCAAACCTGCAAATTCCAGGTTGACAGACTCCCTGGCGGGGTTGGGGAACACGCTGATGCTACCGGTTTGCGTGATATCACCTGTTGACACTTCCGTATCGCTGATGGTGCCGGTAAAGTCTTTTCCCCAGACCGATACATAATACATGGCATTATTCAGGCCGGTGAATGCATCATCTGCGATCCAGAGGCGG
>SKTQ01000268.1 GCA_007122505.1 Bacteroidales bacterium
AGTCTGAGCGACGATATACCGGCCGGGGTTCTTATCAGGAATGACGTTTCCCATATGATGTCATTCGACACCTCCCGGGCACTGGGCAGGGGGTACCCGACATCTTCCATGGGAGCCGTTGCATTGATCAGGCAGGTTTTTCTGGATGCGGGCTGGTATACAGATGCGCACAGGGCATTTCGTGCCAACCCCTCGCTGGAACGTCCCGAAACCAATCTGGCACTGCAAAAACTGGCTGATGCCCTGCAAAACGGTACACCATTGATCGCTGTCGTTAACGATGAAAATTGGTTTTTAAGGGCCGCCGACATCGCCGGGGAATTCGGTATCAATATGTGGATCAGGGGCAGCGGACATGAATACCGGCGCATAAATGCCATAAAAAACACAGGGTTGCCGGTGATTCTCCCCATCAACTTCCCGGAGCCACCCGCTGTGGAAAAACCCGAGCAGTCGTTTCAGGTTTCGCTGGAAGTTTTAAGGCACTGGTACTTTGCCCCGGAAAACCCGGCAAGGCTTATGGAAGCAGGTATTCCTTTTGCCCTTACAGCATATGGCAGCGATAATAAATTTCTCAAAAACCTGCGTGAAGCGGTAAAACGAGGGCTTCACAAGGATGATGCCCTTGCCGCCCTTACCACCATTCCTGCGGGCATGCTGAATATCCAGCATCGTTATGGAACCATCGAAAAAGGGAAAGCTGCGAATTTTTTTGTTTCGGAAGGAGATCTTTTCGAACCTAACAACGACATCCTCGAAGTTTGGGTTGACGGGAAATCCTACGTTGTAAAGCCGCCGAGAGAAAAGCCCGCGGGGGAATGGAAACTAACCTCTGCAACATTTCCGGAAGAAGCTACCTTAGAGATCAGCGAGCAAAATCAACGTCTGCGTGGAACCATTACCATTGGCGACCAGAGCACCCGCCTGGGAAAAACAGCATTTGACGGCCACAGGCTAACCGCTCAATTTGTCGGCGATTCGGTTGGGATGGAAGGTACCTACAGGTTGTCGGCCCACCTTGGCGGAGATGAGATGCTGGGTATCGGAGAAAATGCTGCCGGAACATTTTTTACCTGGTCAGCCAGGCGATCAGAAACCACCAACGAAGATGAAAAGAATACTGATTCCCGGAAGCCGTTTGAGCCGCTGGAACTGCCTGAACGTTTTCCATCCATGGAATATGGACTTCCGGATATTCCTCCGCAGCACCGGCATGTGATGATCCGCAATGCCACGATATGGACGCAGGGTCCGCAGGGGATCCTGGAAAATGCAGACATGCTGGTATCCAATGGTCTTATCGCAGAAGTGGGATTTGGTCTGGATGCGCCACGCCGGACGCTGGAAATTGACGGCAGTGGCATGCATGTTACCCCCGGGCTGATAGACCCCCATATCCACACCAGTATTGCAGGCGGTGTAAACGAGGTTGGAGATGCGATCACATCCGAAACACGGATCACTGATGTGATGCATGGGGATAATGTATGGATTTACAGATTGCTTGCCGGTGGCATCACATCGGCAACCTTGTTTCATGGCTCCGCCAATCCCATTGGTGGGCAAAACGCCGTAATTAAAATGCGGTGGGGACAGCTCCCCGGAGAAATGCTTATAGAAGATGCCGCAGCGGGACTGAAGTTTGCCCTCGGTGAAAATGTGAAACAAATGCAGGATCGCTATCCCAACAGCCGGCAGGGAACTGAACAGATCATTCGTGATGCCTTACAGGCTGCCGTTGAATATGGTGAAAAACAGGAAGGCTGGCAGAAAAAACAGGAAGGCATCCCTCCCCGCCGTGATCTTCAGCTGGAAGCCATCCTGGAAGTCATCAACGGACGGCGAAAAGCACATGTGCACGCCTACAGACAGGATGAAATGCTCATGATGATGCGGGTGGCCGAAGACTTCGGTTTTACCGTCAGATCTTTTGAACATACACTGGAAGGATACAAGATTGCCAAGGAATTGAAAACCCATGGTGCTGCTGCCGTTGTCTGGACCGACTGGTCATCATTCAAGGTGGAAGCCTACGATGGTATTTTGTATAATGCCCGGCTGCTTAACCACGTGGGTGTGCTCACGTCCCTGCATTCAGACAACACCCAGCTGGCCACCCGGATGAACTGGGAAGCAGCAAAAACCATGATGACAGGCGTATCTGAAACAGATGCCATGAATTTTATCACGTTGCACCCGGCCAAAATAATGGGTATCGATCACCGGGTGGGCTCATTAGAGGCCGGGAAAGATGCAGATTTTGTAATCTGGAATGCCCACCCTTTGTCTTCTTTTGCCATACCACAACAAACATGGGTGGACGGCATCAAATACTTTGATGTGGAAGAGGATGAACAACTCTACGAAGAGGTAAAAAGGGAGAGGGCGTTGATCATCAGCAGAATCCTTGAAGATGCAAATTAAAGACATGGAAAGCAGATGACCGGATCGGTTTCGACAATTGCTATTTCACAAAGAAAATCTATATCAATCAATATTATTATGATGATGAAAAGAATTTTGCAGAATATGTTTGTGATCAGGATATTATCTTTTAGTATTTTGATGGGATGCGGCCTTGGTTTACAGGCACAAATACCTGCACCACCGCAAACACATCCGGTTGCCATAACCGGGGGGACTATCCACACCATCACGGATGGGGTTATTGAGAATGGGACCCTTGTTTTTGAAGATGGCATTATTGTGTCGGTTGGTCAAGGAGCAGACATCCCTGAAGGGGCTGAGCTGATTGATGCCACCGGTAAGCACGTGTACCCCGGTTTTATTCACGGGCGCACCGGTATGGGACTGATGGAAATTTCCAGGATCAGGGAGAGTACAGACCTCCGTGAAACCGGTCAAATCAACCCGAACATACGTGCGCATGTTGCCTTTCATCCGGCCAGCGAACACCTTCCGGTTGCTGCGGTACATGGTGTTACAACAGTTGTGCCCACACCCGGCGG
>SKTQ01000290.1 GCA_007122505.1 Bacteroidales bacterium
AGATCTCTTGGTGAATTTGAAAAATTGATTGACAACCCAATGTTTTTCAGAATACACAAATCAACCATCATCAACCTGAATTTTCTGAAAGCCTATTCGAGTTATCAGGGGAATTTTGCCGAACTCACAGACGGAACGCGTCTGAGCATTTCCAGGCGCAAACTCGCCGAATTCAGAGAAGAAGTAAACCATTTTTCTAAAAGCATTAAATAAAGTGAAAAGGGAATTGCGCGCCGGTTTTGTCATATACTTTATGACTTGCATTGCGCAATGCTTATTTGCAGATAACCCTTTTGTACAACAATACACTGTTTCCGACGGTTTGCCTTCCAATACTGTTTACCAGGTATTCCAGGACAGCAATAACTTTATCTGGTTTGCCACCGATGCGGGTGCAGCCCGGTTCGACGGAACCTATTTTTCCTATTTCACCGAAAAGAATGGATTAAATACCAATGAAATTTATCGGATTGAAGAGGATTCGCAGGGCCGGATCTGGTTTTTCAACATGAATGGCAGTTTCAATTTTCTGCTGAGCAACACTGTTTACAATAATGCCAACGCACCTTTCCTGAAGGAACTCGGAAGTGGTTTTCTTTTCCGGAGGTTTTACGAAGATGAAAACAAAACAATTTATTTCTTCGACAATCTGAACATGGAGGTGCAAACGCTGAGCTTTGATCATGAGGTTGCCAGATTTCGATTTCCTGATGTAACTGCCAGGTTTGTTTTCAAAGACAGGCCCTCTCTTCTTTTTATGCCATTCGGCCTTCAGCATGACGATGAAGGCCTGCTTACCTGGTATATGAGTAGTGGTATATACACCTCAGGCGGATTGAACGACTCCCTGCATCTGAAAGATGGCTCCATATTCATAGAAAGGGTCTTTGGGCAAAGCGACAGTATCATGTTTCTTGAAGTAAGAAATCTGGCGGATGCGCAACCTTATCTGATTAAGTCTGTCAACGGGAACTTCACCGATACGCTCCTGTTTCCCCAGCGGTTGGGAAACGAACTGGCTACCTATGTTTTTCAGGATGAAGAAGGCAGAAAATGGATATCTTCCTATCGCACAGGGGTCTACTGCTTTTCAAACAATCATCTTGTGCACCATTTCGGGGTTTCCAAGGCCCAAAACATTCTTCAGGACCACCAGGGAAATATATGGTTTTGCACATTGGGAAGCGGTGCATACAAACTGAACCCGTTCTGTCTTAAAAGCCGGCATTATGAAACATCATTTTTTGATAACGAGGGACTTGTGAGCATCTCAAAGCACAGTGGCGGGGGAATTTGGGCAACCAACGGACGCAGGGTATTCCTGGTAAATAACGGAAGAGTCTATCCTTCAGTTTTTCATCACGATTCGGATGGCATTGACAAGATCGCCGAACTGCAAAACAATACCCTGCTGCTGAATGAAACAAATTACTTTTTAAGGGCATTGCAAGGGGTTGCGGTTAAAAACAATATGGTAACCCATACATCCATAAGCTATCATGGTGAGATGACCAAAATGTTTTCCCTGAATGCTGGGGCCGACAAAGTTGCAACTTTTTACCCTTTTAGTTTATTTCAGACCACCCGGGACAAGCTCTTCGATGGTATGGAAAGGACAGAGGTGCTTAGCGAACGAATTTTCAATGTTTATTTTAACCACCGTGATGAGCTTTTTGTAAACGGAAAAGATATCTATATTTATGAAAATGGAAGTCTGACACCTTACAAACCGCTTAAAATATTCTCAGGAAAGATCGTCAGGCAGCATTTGAACCTGGATTTCGGGGCTGAGCTTTTCAACATAGGAGGCGATAGTTTATACCTCTATTTCAACAACCAGGTTTGCAACCTTACAGCCGCATTTGACCAGCCCGTTGAACAGGCCATCATACACACCGACTATCAAAGTCCTTACCTTTACCTGGCAACGGCATCAAAGCTTTACTATTGTGAATACCCGCTAAAGGCAGTCAATGGTCACACCGTGCAGTTACATACGATTGACCTTTTCTTCAAAAATATACAACAGATACTCACTTTTGGAAGCACACTCTATGTAGCCGGCGATGACGGGCTAACGTGCATTCCTTTACAAACCCTGATGGAAGCGCAAACCAACCTCCCAAAACCATATTTCAGAAGTGTGCTGATCAACGACAATCATGTAATGGCCGATCAGGGTCAGATCAGCTTGCGCGGGCCAAACAGGATGCAGTTCGTTTTCGGAAACATTGACTATACCGGTGGCGCGCACACCTATGCCTATATGCTTGATGGTGTTGATAATAACTGGATCGTCGGTTTGCCCGGAAATGTGGTTTTCAGCAACATCAGACCGGGAAATTATACCTTGCTGATGAAGGTAAAAAAAATCAACACCGATTGGAGCGAACCGGTGGCTTTCATGATTAGGGTCAGACCTGCCATTTACCAGCACCCATTGTTTTATGCGACATTGTTTTTGTTATTCTCCGGAATGATGTATCGTGTTTTTTCGCACAACAGGAATAAAAAGATCAGACAAATCAAAAGCCAGCACCAGTTATTATTGCTCGAACAAAAAGCATTGCAATCCATGATGAACCCACACTTCATTTTCAATGCGTTGGGTTCAATACAGAATTATATTCTGAAAAACAAACCCCATGATGCGGGTTTGTATCTTTCCAAGTTTGCGCGCCTGATCCGTCAAAACATGAATGCCATTCAGAGCACTACCATTGCCCTGGATGAAGAGGTTGACCGATTGCGCAACTACCTTGATCTGGAACGCATGCGTATGGATAACCGCTTCAACTTCGCAATTCACATCGCCGACGACATTGAAGAAGATGTCCTTATACCTTCCATGATCATTCAACCCATTGTTGAAAATGCAATCTGGCATGGGCTTTCGGTCATTGAAGAAGACGGGATGGTGACCATCAGATTCACCAAAAACATCACAAACTGCCTGACAGTGATCA
>SKTQ01000040.1 GCA_007122505.1 Bacteroidales bacterium
GTCCTTTTTCAAGGGCTTCGATGGTCTTTTTGATCAGCTTTTCGTCGGGGTCGTGTACCACAAAGATCATCATGACGGCGGCGATGGCGAGTGATATCCCGCCGAACACCAGTCCGTAGATGGGTTGTCCGGGAGCCACAATGCTGATGAATGATCCCAGGATGCTGGCGGCCACGATCTGGGGCACAACGATAAAGATATTGAACAGCCCCATGTAGGTTCCCATTTTGTGTGATGGCAGTGAGCCGGTGAGGATGGCGTAGGGCATGGCGAGGATGCTGGCCCATGCGATACCGACGCCTACCATTGACAGGATGATCCAGTTTGGGTTGGGAACGATCAGGATGCTCAGATAACCGGCTGAGCCCATGAGCAGTGCAAAGGCATGGGTGTATCTTCTGTTCGTTTTGCGGGCGATCACCGGCAGCAAAAATGCGATAAGCGCGGCAAAGCCGTTATATACGGCGAAGGATACGCCCACCCAGTTTGCCCCGGTGTTGTACTCCCTGTCGATATGCAGCAGGCGTGCGCGCACCTGTTCATCCAGGTTGATTTGGTCGGCGTGTTGCTGGAAGAACCTTACGACACGCATGGAGGCGACCACCTGTTCGGCGCCTTCTGCGATGGCTTCGTCATATTGGTCAATATCTTCACGGATGGCCGGCAGGCGGCGTTCCCAGGCTTCATGGGGTTCCTGTTCCATCCTGTCGGCGGTGGCCACCAGTATCTCCACATGGTTGGGGTAAAGCTTCATGTCGTACAGGTGACTGGTGACGCCGGGTGTGCCAAAGGTCCACAGGGTAAAAAGGCCGACCCAGGAGAAAAACTGAACCACGGCTAACTGCCCCATCGTTTTGGGCATGCGGAAAAGGTCGTTGATGACCGTCACAAAGCCATTTTGTGTTTTTTGATTTTTTATCAGCTTTCCGGCGATAAATTGGATCACGCCGAAGATCATAAACCCGACGGTAAGGATGTAGAGGTCGCTCCGGATAAAGTCATACCGGTAAACCAGGAATGTTAGCACGGCACCCAGCAGGATCCAGAGCACGGAGGGTTTGCTGAAACGGGTATATGGCAGCAGTTCACCTGATTTATGGTCTTGTTCTACCCGCTCTTTCCCTTTTTCCAATTCTTCAAATTCCCTCAGTTGTTTTGGGGTGTATTCGCGGGTTCTCAGTACTGTCCAGAGCACGGCTGCAAAGAATACCATCCCGCCAAGGAGAAAGGCCATCCGTACGGATGGCGGCACCTGTCCCTCGGGAGCTACGTTGGCCACACCGGCCAGGTTGGTAAGCACCCATGGCAGCATGGAAGCGACAACGGAGCCGGTTCCGATAAAGAAACTTTGCATGGCAAAGCCTTTGTTACGCTGATCGGGTGGCAGCATATCGCCCACGAATGCACGGAAAGGCTCCATACACATGTCGATGCTGGCACCCAATATCCAGAAAATGCCAACCGCAATCCATAGCAAAGGTGCTGTTGGCAGCAGGATCAGGGCAATGGACGCGCCTATGGCACCGAAAAGGAAGTATGGCCTTCGTCGACCCAGCCGGGTCCATGTATTATCGCTCATATAACCTACGATGGGCTGCACGATCAGACCTGTAACAGGTGCTGCGATCCAAAGAATGGGAATGGCTTCCACCTGGGCGCCCAAAGTTTCAAAGATGCGGCTGACATTGGCATTCTGAAGGGCAAAGCCAAACTGGATACCGAGAAAGCCGAAACTCATATTCCAAATTTGCCAGAAAGACAAGCGTGGCCTGGTTTTCATCATATCGAGACAGGGTTAAGAGGTTGAAAATTACTGTTAAAAAAGGGGATAAATATAAAAGTTTTTTTTGACTTGCTGAACTCGCTTAAACCCAAATGCTTTCCATCGGATCAAATGGGTGCAGAGAGGTGGAAAAACACCCCGCCTTTGCCGTGCCGGTTTATGGTCACCTCTGCCCTGAGAACAGTATCATAATAGGTATGAAAATCCAGTCCTGCCCCGGCTCCTGCCAACCATCTGTTGGCCAGTGTTTCGTCATTATTGTGATGCCTGTCGCTGATCATGCCTGCATCCAGAAAAACATTTGCATACAGGGCATAATGGATGCGGGAAAATTTTTCATTCCTGATGAAGCCGATTGTGGACTCACGCTCCGGCAGCAGGTTGTGTTTGATGTTTGACTTTGCCACCACATATTTTTGACCGCTGATCAGGTAGTTTTCATAGCCTCTCACCAGCGCATGGGTAAAACCCAGTCCTTCCTGGTCAAAATACGACAGGGTGGTGCCTTCACTCCACTTGCCGGTCATGCTCCAGGCTGCATACCAGCGGTTTTGCAAAGGGATATAATGCCTGATGGTGCCTTCCAGCGTTGTTACATCCATCACGGCATCTTTTGGAAACCAGAGGCCTTTTCTGGTGATGCCGGCCTCCAGCAGGTGTCCGTCCAGCGGAT
The DNA here is from genome assembly GCA_007122505.1 of Bacteroidales bacterium. GTDB lineage: Bacteria > Bacteroidota > Bacteroidia > Bacteroidales > UBA7960 > PUPG01. The sequence goes on from SKTQ01000040.1 coordinate 2,457, forward strand.
AGGCAGCAATATCGCGCCGGTCGCGCCGGAACATATAGCTCAGACTCAAAAAGGAAAAGCGGTTTTCGCCGTTGGGCCCAAAACGAGGGTTGAGGGTGGTGAGGGTGTCGGCATAATCGTGGTAATGATAGAAAAAACGCACGTTATGGGTGTTGTAGTAAGCCGGTCGCCAGCTTAGGGAAGTGCCTATGCGGTATTCGTTGGAGATAAAGTCATCGGAGTCACGGAAATACAATTGCTGATTGTTTTCGGTGGCATAGGCCCGGCGTTTTGTCCGGTTCATGTTGTAGATGAGGGCTGTTCTGAATGTCTGCCGCTCACCAAGCAGCGGAGTTTGGATAACCAGACCCAGGCTTTGCACATTTCCCGCTTTCACCATGATCCTGCTGCGCTCGTTACGGCCGGTGAGGTTCATCATCAAAAGGTCCATGCCATAATTGATGGTGGAGAAGGATGGGTTTTCCAGCCACTGATTCAGGTTTGGCTCATCCAGCTCAATGACGGGGAAGGGCCAGATATTCCATCGTTCAACAAAAGAATAGGTAACGATGGCATGCGCCTGTTCCGTTATATGCAGGTCCGTTTGAACAAAGTTAAACAGCCCGGTATTCATCAGATTCAGCCTGCCTGCCTCCACTTTTTGTTCCAGTGTGTGCAAATCTAAGGTGTCGCCGGTTTGAAACGGGATTTCCCGCATGATGGTTTTGCTGCGGGTCAGCATATTGCCCTTCAGGTCGATTTCATCAATGAACAGCCTTTCAGAGTCACCGGAAACCGGGGGAGTACCTGACAACGAATCCTGAACGCCGTTTTGAAACAACTCGCGTACTCCCGCCTTAGCAGCTGTGGCACCGGATAGTTCCGGAACAACAAGAAGGATCAGGAGGCAGAACAAGAGTCTCATGTTTGTTCAGGTATTCTGACAGCCGGCTTTCCGGTCAATGACAATCATTGATGTATTTTACCGGCAGGCAATTGGAAGATGCCACGGTTTTATGTGTCCAAAAACTTCATCAATGACTCAAAACGTTCGCTCAGCAGGGCGTCGTATTGGCTTTCTTCGGCAAAAGAGGCCTTGATGATATAGTCAAAGCGATTCAGTGTTTGTATGATCGACGACAGGTTCATCACGTTCACCTTGATGGTGACCTCCAATTTGGTGCTGTCGGCGGCTGAGGTAACGGCTGAGCTGAGCACTTTGGCGTCGTTGGCTTCGATGAGCCTGGAAATCTCACTTAATGAATATTGCTGGGTGTTGATCTCAAGTACAAGAATGCCGCCGGGTTGTGTGACAGATGTAAAATTGGCCATCGCCTGAATGATCTCCCCCCTTGTGGTACACCCCAAATACTGGTTGTTTTGGTCCAGCACAGGTATTACTGACAGTTTTTCTGCGGCGGCCAGTCGCAACACTTCATAAATGTGGAAATCGGCGTAAACAAATGATCTGATGAGCGGAACGTTATTGGAAGAGAGCGGCTGATCGATATCTTCTAGATTATAGATGTCGCTGCTTTTTACCATTCCCAGCAGATTGCTTTTTTCTACCACCGGCAAGTGCATCACACCGAGATCTTCCATCCATGTAAGTGCCAGTGAGCCCGGATCGGAGGGCTTGAGAGGCATTACCAGACTGCTTATGATCTCTTTGGCACGCATATGTTTCTTCACATTTTTTTGTGAAGGTAATAATTATTTTCTTTTTGACTTTTCCGGTTTTTGATATTTTAACCCTTTGCATAATATTTCATAGCTTTGCCAAAAAAAGCATCATGGTACGATTGAGTGTGAATATCAATAAAATTGCCACCATTCGTAATGCACGGGGTGGCAATATTCCTGACGTGGTGAAAGCGGCAGTTGATTGTGAGCGTTTTGGTGCCCAGGGAATCACCGTTCATCCCCGGCCTGACGAACGGCATATACGCTATCAGGATGTTCTGGATCTTCGACCGGTGGTTTCCACGGAATTCAACATTGAGGGCTATCCTTCCCGCAAATTTCTGGATCTTGTCACACGGGTCAAGCCGGAGCAGGTAACGCTGGTGCCGGATCCACCCAATGCCCTTACCTCCAATGCAGGCTGGAACACCGTCCGGCACAAGGAACTGCTCACCGATGTGATTGCAGAGCTGAAGGCCCACGGCATCCGCACCTCCATCTTCATCGAAACCGACCCGGAGATGATCACCCGTGCCGCCGATGTGAAAACCGACAGGGTCGAGCTATATACCGAACCCTATGCGGCACTTTATCCGGAAGACAAAGCAGGTGCAGTAGCACCCTTCGCCAAAGCCGCCGAAGTGGCTCACCAGGCCGGTCTCGGTGTCAATGCCGGCCACGACCTCAGCCTTGACAACCTCAGGTTTTTTGCAGAAAACGTACCTCACCTGCTGGAAGTGTCCATTGGCCATGCCCTGATATCGGATGCCCTGTATTTTGGACTTCAGAATACCATTCAACTATATTTGCGTTGCCTCGACGGCAACGGCGAATAAACAACAGCAAAACCCGTTACCCGCCGGGAAGATGCATGTAAAACACCGTTTAAGTCTTTAGTTGTGCAGTTGTATTACAGAGAATTCGGAGAAAGGGGAGATCAGCCGCTGGTGCTCCTTCACGGGCTTTTTGGCATGTCCGACAACTGGTATTCCATCGCGCGGAATATCGCCGAAGAGGGGTATTACATTTTAGTGCCCGACCAGCGTAACCATGGCCGGTCAGGACACAGCAACATCCATAACTATCCGGCTATGGTCGATGACTTGCTGGAGTTCCTTGATGAACAGGAGCTGGAGCAAACCTGCCTGCTGGGTCACTCCATGGGCGGTAAGACATCCATGCAGTTTGCGTTTGATTATCCGGAAAGAGTGCAAAAACTGATTGTTGCAGATATGAGTCCGGCGTTGAGCGAGCGGGGTGACATACACGCAGGAATTATCGACACCCTCCTGCAGTTGGACCTGTCTGCTTTTGATGGTCGGCAGGAAGTGGCAGAAGCCATGAAGGATCAAATCACCAATGCCCGCCTGCGACATTTTCTGCAAAAAAACCTTTACTGGAAAGACAGGGGCAGCCTTGGCTGGCGCGTAAACCTGGAAGCCATCAGGGAAAACCTGAACGAGATTTTCCTGCCGGTTGAAACCGCTGCACCATTTGAAAAACCTGTGTTATTTATTCGCGGAGGCCGTTCCGACTATGTGCCGGACGATGACATCCCCCTTATAGAAGAGCTTTTCCCGCAGGCAAAGGTCCGCACACTGCCCGGTGCAAGCCACTGGCTCCATGCCGAGGACCCCGATGGTTTTACAGCAGAAGTGCTTTATTTTCTAAGCCTTTAGTGAACTGGGAATTGCCGTTCGCTTTTAAGGGCTTTGATGGGAAAACGATCACTGTGGGTTAGAGCACAAAGCCTTCTCCCTGGTAGAATTCAAGGACTTTCATCTTAAACACAAATTCATACATGGATTGCAGCGCGCTTACTTCGGCCCTGTTCAACCGGATCCTTGATTCGTTCAGCTCCAGGGAACTGACGAGGCCCAGCGTAAAACCCTGTTCGGAATAGTTAAATGACTCTCTTGCTGCTTCCAGTGCTTTGGTATTGCTGAGATAATCCTTGTAGGCAGCCAGTGCATCGGCATGTGCCTGGTGAATAACCCGGCCGAGGTTGTTTTTTGTGCGTTCGTATTGTAAGCGGGCCTGTTCGACATCAATGCGGGCATGTTGTATCCTGTTCCTTCTGTTCCATTGGTTGAAAACAGGGATGTTGATGGAGACCTGGATGCTGCGGAAATAGTTCTCTCTGAGTTGCTCGCGGTAGGGAACCACTTCCCATGCTATCGCATCATTTTCATCACGCTTATTGAGGTCAGGGTGGCGAACAGCAACCTGATCCAGCATAGTGTTTGCCTGGTTATTGCCAACAGCCTGCGTAAAGGCTTCAGAATAGGCCGTTCCAAGGGAGGTGCCAAGCACTACGGTAGGAAGCTGCTGGCCGCGGGTGATTGAAAGACCTTTTTCAGCCATGGTGATCCGTTTTTGTGCAGCCCTCACGGCAGGTTCTACGTTTAATGCCTTCTCCAGGATATGTCCGGGCTCGTATATAGGTGGCAGGCCTTCAACATCCATTTCTTCGGGACGTACCACCAAAAACTCCTCTTCAGGGTCAAGTTCCAGCAAATAGATCATTTCGAGATAGGACAAGTCCAGATTGTTGTTTGCATTGGTCAGGCGCACTTCTTCTTCTGCCACCATGGCCTCCATGTCCAGCAGCCTTCCACGTGAAATGGTGCCTCCTTCATATAGAATGCGGGCGCGTTCGAGTTGTTCCTCTGCCAGCTCAAACTGTTGACGAGCCACTTCAAGCATATCTTCAAAATAGAGAATTTGCAGATATGCACCTGCGATGGTAAGGATGAGGTCGTTTTTTGTCTTTTCCGCATCCAGGTGCAAGGCAGTGTGTCGTGCAAGGGTGTAACGGATATTATTGATGGTGCTGAAGCCGGCAAAAAGGGTCATGTTGGCCGATGCGCTCATGCGTTGAGAGGCAATACGCTCGGTGAAAAACTCATTGGTGACTTCATCGATACTTCGTCCGAAACTGTAGCCCATTGTGGTGCCGGCGTTCATGCCCGGCAATGTCTGCATATAGCTATATCGCACGTCGTGGCCGGCCCTGTCGGTCTGTAGTTGTTGCCGGCGCAAATCCAGGTTGTGCTCCAGGGCGTGGTCGATGCAGTCCTGCAATGTCCATGCACTTTGGGCAGTGGTATGGCTGAGGCTTACTACCAGCAGCATTGTTTGAACGATCAAAACAGTGAGAAGGTTTTTCATCATTTTATAATTTTGTAATTGTTTAATATTTAGCTTTTTGTGCTTGTTTTAAGCTGCCCTTCAGGGCGCTGGTGCGGTCCTGCCCGCATTTACCCAGGGCGTTGCCACAGGGCTGAATTAATTTGCCCTTCAGGGCGTTCCGTTTAACACCGCAAATCCTCTCACAGCTGCTGTGAATGAATAATGCAGCCTTTCTTTGCGCTTTTTGCGTGATTTAACTTTTGCGGCCTTTGCGAGGAAAAAAGAGCAACAACGGATTGCGGTTGATTTTTTCACCGCAAAGACGCAGAGCACGCAAAGTTTTTATCATTATAAGCTTTATAATCAAGCATTTACGATCTGCTTACTGCTTACTGCCTACTTCTTACTCTTCCCTTAAGTCTCTAAGGTCTTAAGTCTCAGCTCCCAGCACTCATCCCCCAGCTCCCACAATTCCAAATGTATTTTTTAAGGGAAAACACAGCGAAACACATGCCATCTATCAAAATGTTCTGACAAACAGCAAGATACACATCTCGCCGCAACCTTATTATGAAGATGCGGTGTTCACTTTACAACAGAAAGCGTTCGATAGCGAACAATAATCAGAAGTGGAGGGTAAACCTGGTTGCCACCTGGGGCCTGGATTTAACGGTGATGTTTCCTTTATGAAGGCGCATGATCTCGCGTGCGAGGCTAAGCCCGATGCCTGAACCCTCTTTTTTTGAGGTAAAGAAGGGCACAAAGATCTGTTCAAGATTGTCGGGTTTGATCCCATGACCGTTGTCGGTTACAGAGATAGAGATGTGGTTGACGCTTTCGGTGGTTGCCAGTACTTCTATTTTTGGGTTTTCTGCCTCCTGGACGGCATGTATGGAGTTGATCACCAAATTAATCAGTACTTGTTCGATGAGGTCGGGGTCGGCAGTCAGTTTCAGTCCGGGGGGTACCACCCTGTAAACACACTCGATTTCCCGGTCCTGCACTTTTGGCAACAGCAATTGTTCAATATTATTGAACAACTCACTGATGTCAAAATGACGGAAGCTTGGTTTGGGGATGCGCGTAAGGTTTCGGTACACCTGCACAAAGTTCAGCAGCCCCTGGCTTCTTCGCTCGATGGTGTTCAGTGCACTCCGGGCACTGTCCACATCATCTTCATCAATATCTTTATTGATATGCCCTTTTTCTTCATCGATCAGTAAGCCCTTTACGGTGGACGACAAGGAAACGATGGGGGTAATGGAGTTCATGATTTCGTGGGTTAGCACGCGGATGAGCTTTTGCCAGGAGTCCATTTCCTTGGCTTCCAATTCTGTGTGGATATTCTGCAAAGAAACAAGTACAAAATCATCACCCTGCATGCGAAACTCGGTAGCCCTGATGGACAGTTGCAGCAATTCATTTTCATGAAAGACCTTGACGAGTTCACTTTCTCCCGCTTTGATCCGCTGGAGAATTTCAGAAAGGTTTTTGTCAATTTCTTCCAGTTCATAGATGAAGCGGAGGTTGCTCACCCGGAACATTCGTTTGAAGGCATTGTTGATCATGTTCACGGAGCCGTCTTTCTTATACACGATAATGGCACTGCTCACGTGCTGCACAACGGTTTGCAGGTAGTTGAAGTGCTCTTCTTTGGCAGCCCTTGTTTTGTGGAACTCTGCAATTACTTCATTGAAGGCTGCGTTGAGCTTGTCAAAGCTCTTGCCCAGGCCCTTGTCGGAAAAGGAAGTGGAAAAATCGCTGTGACGGACGGAGTCAAGAAAAACCGACAATTTCCTGTTGGTTTTTTCAACATACCTTACTAAGCTAAATATTAAAAATATGATGAGCGCAACAATGAAAGCCGAAACGAAAATCATTTCATTGTTGGTAATCATTGACAACAGCAACACCACCAATGCGACGATCAGCACGATCCTGCCGACAACATTGAGCCGAAAGTTTCTAAAGTTCATATTTTTCTATTCGACGGTATAATGAAGCGCGTGTAATGCCCAGTTCTTTCGCGGCTTTGCTAATGTTTCCACCATGTTTGTCGATCACTTTTCTGATCAGCATTTTTTCGGTGGCTTCCAGGTTGGTTGCCGATTCAGTCAACTCCTTATCTGATTTGTCTTGCTGTTGCGAGATAAAGAAGTCGTTGGGTTGCAAGATGTTGGAGTCGCTCATGATAACGGCCCGTTCAACTGCATGTTGCAGCTCGCGGATATTGCCCGGCCAATGATGTTTCTCCAGCCGTTTGAGGGTATTGGTATGCAACCGTTTGTTGGGCATTTTGTACTTTTTGCAGTATATCTCAAGAAAGTGGTTGACCAGCAACGGGATGTCTTCCTTTCTTTCCCGCAGCGGGGGCAGGTTGATCTCCACTGTATTGATGCGGTAAAGGAGGTCCTGGCGGAATTTTCCTTCTTCCACCATTTGGTAGAGTGGCATATTGGTGGCGCAGATGAGCCGGACATCAACGGGGACTTCTTTTACCGATCCGAGTCTGACCACATTTCTGTTCTGGATAACGCTGAGGAGCTTTGACTGCAGCGGCAGGCTGAGGTTTCCGATCTCATCAAGAAAAATGGATCCCTTATTTGCTGCTTCAAACCGACCTGCGCGGTCTTCTTTGGCATCGGTAAACGCACCTTTTTTGTATCCGAACAATTCACTTTCGAAAAGTGTTTCGCTGATGGCGCCAAGGTCAACACTGATAAACACCTCATCTTTCCGCTTTGATGCGCGGTGCAGTGCCCTTGCGATCACCTCTTTCCCGGTACCGTTTTCGCCAAGGATGAGCACGTTCGCATCGGTTACCGCTACTTTCGCAACGGTGTTCAATACAGAAAGCAGGGCATCCGACTCCCCGATGATCTGGCTGTAAGGCTGGTCGCCCTGTTCCATCAAAAACTTTTGTTTCGAACGCAGGTCCTGCAGCTCTTTCTTTGACCGCTGAGCTTCAAGGGTGGTGCTGATGGTAGCCAGCAGCTTTTTGTTGTCCCAGGGTTTCAGCAAGAAGTTGGTGGCACCCTCCTTGACACCCTGTACCGCCAGCTCAATGTCACCATAAGCGGTGATAAGGATGACGGCAATGCTTGGATCTATCTCCAGAATCTTGTTCAACCAGTGAAAACCCTCTTTGCCGCTGGTGGCATCACGCGAAAAATTCATGTCCAGCAACATCATATCATAATTGTCATTTTTCAATAACATGGGTATGTTGCCGGGATTTGGATCGGTGTGTACTACCTTGATATGTTGTTTAAGAAATAATTTGGCCGCAAGCAGGACATCCTCATCATCATCAACAATTAACAACTTGGCATCTAATTTACTCATGGGCACATTATGTTTACATTTTCATCCTTTGCAAATTACAGCAAAGATAAAATTTATAACAATAAGTCAAAGGCCGGCCGTCAATTAAAAAATAATTCATATTTTTAGCGCCAATATATATAATCTGCATATGAATAATGCAGGATAAAACCGGATCATTTTTCTTTACATAATATTTTACAAAAACACAAAAAACATGAACAGCAAGGATTTTTCTGCAGGCATGATGCCCCGTCGCAGGTTTCTGGAATTAGGCCTGAAGAGTGGCATTGCCATCGCAGTTGCGCCCCCTTTGTTATCGAACCTGGTGTCGTGCAGCAGGCCAATAGAGCTTTCGGGTCCCGGGCTTGACATGGACAAGGCGGTTTTAAACAGGGTGATTGCGAAGGCTTTACGCCAGGGTGGCGACTTTGCCGATGTGTATATTGAAACCCGGCATTCCCGCCAGATCGTGATGGAGGAATCAAGCTTCAAGAGCGGTCTGTATGGGATTAGTCAGGGTGCGGGCGTACGTGTGATTTCCGGCGA
>SKTQ01000099.1 GCA_007122505.1 Bacteroidales bacterium
ACGATCGTTATGCTTTCCATCCCGGTGTCAGTTACCGTCATCTATTTGTGTTAAACCGGGGTTCTGACCAGGTCATTTGTACACCCCCGCATGATGTGCCCGGAACACCATTTAAGGAAGTAATGGTGCGCAGTAAAAAAGTGGATGGAGAGACCACTGCTGATCTCTTGAATGACCTGATTCTGAAGTCACAGGTGCTGCTTGGAAATCATCCGGTAAACCTGGGAAGAATCGCAGCAGGTAAGGATCCTGCTAACTCTGTTTGGTTTTGGTCGCCGGGGTATCGTCCGAATATGAAAACCTTCAAAGAGTTGTATGGTAAAACAGGTGCTGTGATTTCGGCAGTTGATCTTATTTACGGAATTGGCGCCTATGCAGGTTTTGAAGCCATTAAGGTACCGGGCTCAACCGGACTGTATGACACCAATTATGAAGGGAAGGCAAAAGCTGCTGTGGAAGCACTCAATGATGTTGACCTTGTTTATCTCCATATTGAGGCGAGCGACGAAGCCGGCCATGAAGGTGATGTGGACCTTAAAGTACGGACACTCGAATACCTTGACCAACGGGTAGTGAAATACATTGTTGATGAAACTGCAAAAATGGATGAGCCGGTTGCCATTGCCATTTTACCTGATCATCCTACCCCTTGTGAGCTTCGCACGCACACCCATGACCCCGTGCCCTTCATGATTTATAATCCCTCAAAAGCACCCGATGCGGTGAAGGAATACAATGAAGAATCAGTTAAGAAAGGCATTTATGGCACAATTAAAGGAGATGGTTTTATAAAAACACTTCTGGATATCAAAACGGAATAATCATTCTTTGTTTTTCTTATATGAAAATGCGGATAAATACATTTTTTATCCGCATTTTTCATATCTTTAACCCTTCAATAACTTTGTTTTTATTACTGGTTACCATTTCTGCTGTGGTGAATTCAGCAGGGGCGTTTTCCGAAAAGCCGACAGAGTAGGAATATGTTCAATAAAATCAAAAAGATATAATGAAAAAAATTATGATTTTTTTAGGTGCAATGGCTTTTATGCTGACCATATTTGTTGCATGCGCACCACAGCAGGATGAGGACCAGATATTACTGTTTGCAGAATACATGTGTCAGCTTGAAATGCTGGAAGAAAGGCGGATGGCGGGAGAGGATGTGTTTGATGAAATGACGGACTTATACAGCAAAATGGAAGTTCTGGGAGATGAAATTGAAGTTTGGATTGAAGAGCAGGGGCTGGACGACTATGAGGTAGGTCAATTGCTGGAAGAAGCATATAAGCAAACACCCTGTTATGATGGCACCTGGTAGGTTCCTGGAGTCCCAAAATTTGATTGATAAAAAATATTTACGCCGGGTTTTAAAGGATTGTTCCTTCTAAAAGCTTGCTGTCTATTGGGTGGCTTTTCTGATCTGGAAAAACTCATGCAAGTTTTCCAGGTCCAGTATCCCTTTGAATTCACCCTGGTCAAAAACAGGTAAAAGATATTTTCTTTTGCGTTGCATATCCTGGTAAACCTGGAAAAGCCCGGTGTCTTTGTCAACATGATCTGGTTCAGTACGAACCAGATCTTTGATTTTCAACTCTTTCCCATGGCTGTTCAGACCATTTATCAGATCGTTTTTTGATAGAATACCCTTAAAATCATTACCTGATTTGATGACAAAACCATTATCTGATATTTTCACCAGGCGTTCGGCTGCGTGGCCAAGTGTTTTTTCTTCGTCCAGTTCAGCATATTCAGTCTTTACAATATCATTGACAGTGTAATCTTGCAGAATCTCCTGGTACTTGATCATTTCATATTCTCCCTTGGCACCCAGAAGAATGAAAAAACCGATAATTACCAAAAATGGATTGAAAAACAGTCCTGCGATGATGAAGATAATTGCAAAGATCTGACCGATATCTTTTGCTATACGGGTTGCTTTAAGCCTGCTCATTCTGATGGAAAGCAATGAGCGGAACAGTCGGCCGCCATCCATTGGGAAGGCAGGTATGAGGTTGAAAGCAACGATAAAAAGATTTGCAGCCAGCAACATTACCGGAAAGTTATGTACGGTTATGGCTTCAAATTCCATCTTTTCAAAATCCACCGTTTGAAAAATAGCTATATAAATCCACAAAATGGCTGCAATCACAACATTTACCATCGGACCTGCGGCTGACACCAGGAACTCGTCTTTGGGTTTTTCTGGCATTTTGGACAAATGAGCCATACCCCCGATGGGTAATAGGGTAATGCTATCCACCTGACCTCCCAGCCTGATGGCAGCCAGTGAATGTCCCAACTCGTGAAGAACGACACAAACAAACAGAGCGAGCACAAAAACGATGTGCATCAGAATTTGCTGGAACTCCAAACCGCGTCCAACGCTGATAAGTACGATCCATGCAATCAACAATGAAAATGTCCAGTGCACCGATACTTTGATTCCGAAAGGTTTGCCAAGGCTTAACGAGTATCTGCTTTTCATATTTCCGGGTTTTGCTTTTCCAAAGATAATAAAAAAAAGGGCTATAAACCATAGCCCCTTTTCTGTGAATTAGATTGAACGGATTACCTGGTAATTTGCACCCGGCTTGTAATAACACCACCGGATGTAGTCACCTGAACAAAGTAAACCCCTGATCTGAATGGCGTTACACTGATTACGTGATTGTATTCGTTTGCAACAGAAGTAGTGTAAACTACCTGGCCGAGCATGTCGATCATCCTGATGCCTGTAATGGCTTCATTGGCTTCAACAGTCAGATTGGTTCGGGCAGGATTCGGGAACAGGTTCAGTACAATGTCATCAGATTCGATGATTTGTAAATCATCAGGTCCAAACATTTCTTCCACCACCATTGCGTCGTCAATAACTTCAATGGAGCGGTTGGGGTCGCCCGGCCATTCGCCGCCATCCCAACCGTCACCGATCAGGTCTGAGAAGTACTTGTACTCAT
>SKTQ01000173.1 GCA_007122505.1 Bacteroidales bacterium
GCTACATGGAACATTTCACCGCCAACTCCGTCCAGCACCAGCATCATTTCGGTGGGTGGGATATCTCCCCTGGTTGAAGCCTTTCTGTCAGCCGGAGCATTTTTGTCTGCTTCAATCTCCAGCTCCCATTGATCTGTCCATGTTTCGCCGTCAAGAGAGGTCTGAATTTTCAGGGTGTAGCCACCGCTCCAATCGTCAACACTGTGCATAAATGTCAACATAATGTCATCCACATCAGAGCCATCAAGCAATGGAGTTATTGCCCTGAAGGTACCTTCTCCTGAAGGCTGCCAGTTAAAACGCAACTCAGGTGCGCTTTCACCGCCTGCGTTGTTTGAGTTCCATACGCCCCAGTTGTTATGGGTGCGCAGCCAGAAGTCGGGCATCTCCCCATTGGCATATCCTGTGAAGTCTTCTTCAAAAGGAAGCTCAAAGGCTGTCATCGCATCAAGGGTTACCGTTCCCGGAATTATCGCTGTAAGAATATTCACGGCATCGGGGTTTACAATTTCTGCATTCAGGATGTCCAACATGAATTCGCCACCAACTTCAGGATCAGTAGCCACTTCAAAAGAAGCGATTACACCATCATTGCCAAGAAAGGGTGTTGCCATAAAATCAAAGGCAAATATCCTTATCACATTGCCTTCCAGAACATTAAAGCTAAACTGATGTCCATCAGCCCTGAATAGCTGTTCTGAGTCCGGAATAACAGTAAATGATTCTGGCAAAGGGATGTCAAGTTGGAAAGCCACAAAGGTATCATCATTGATTATTTCAACTTCAATGAGGATTATGTCTCCTGCTAACGCTTCCACATCATGAATTTTCATGACGTTTTCATTTTCATCAGCAAAGCTGAAAGCGTTGCCAATGAGAAAGAAAAACAGCGATAGAATAAGTACTTGTTTGTTCATGAGTCAATATTTAGGTAAATAAAACTGATTAATTTAAGTTTATTTTATGTTGGGATTTTTCCCCATCCGTTTGTTGAAACGGATGGGGAAAAATACATGCAGAATTTATTTTATCATGATCTTTTCAATGATAAAATGTTGTGAGGTCTCCAGCTTGATAATATACAAGCCGGATGACAAACCACTAACGTCAAATAATACAGGTGTTTCCCTGTTAGCTTGCTGGGAAGTTATTGTTTGTCCGTTGAGGTTCACTAAAGAAATAGTCGCATTACTGTCACCCATGTTCGTAAAATCAACGCGGATATACTCAGATGCAGGATTTGGATACGCAGTGAAGCTGATCTCCCCAGCCGGGTCTGTAATATTTGTGGGAACGTCTTGTGTGACAACAACGGGAACAAATTCCACGTTCAGGTTGACTGCAAGTGCCTTGTTCCACCCAAAGTTGTTGCCTCCATTGTCAATTTGGATCACATCCAACTTACCCTCCGGAAATGGACTGTTATTCATATTGAAGACAACACCAATAATTTTGTCTCCGTGGGCTTTGTATAACATCGTATAGCCAGGCAACTCCAATGAAAGCGAGGTGTTTTCCAGGTTTTCACCGGTAAGTTCAAACTGTATACCAACAATGCTACCATCACTTTCCATGGTTATGCGGTCGTCTGAAAGGCTAAGATATACATCTTCTGAATTCAGGTTAGGTTCTTCACCTAGCTTAGCCCCGCCGGCAATAATATCTGCAATGAGTACTATGTCTGCAATGGTTATCTCCCCATCAGAGTCGACGTCGGCATTTTCAAAACAGAACGGTTGCGGATTCAAGCCAAGGATATAGTTTGCAACAAGTACAATATCTGAAACTGTAACAACACCGTCACCGTTAGCATCACCGGGCAGAATATTCATTACGACATCAACCACCAAATCTTCATCAATGATTGTCAGAACATCAGAAATGTTTTCAAGACAGTCCACAACAATGGTGTATTGGAATTCCCCGGGGATTAGTCCTGTGAACAAATAATCACCTGGGTCATTTTCAAGGCCGTTAAGTGTAATAACTGCGTCGTCAATGGGGTTTCCATCAGCATCTTCGACATTAAACAAAACTTCAAAGAATAATTCTTCGATGTCTTCTTCCATTCTGGGCACAATTTGCAAAGTTTGCTGGAATTGGATAATAACACCGGTCAGGTTTACGGGTCCTATAGGAATTTGCTCCCCTGTGATGCCATCAATGTTCCAGAAATCAGTACGCATTACAAAGGTATTCTCTCCGTCGGTAATGGTATAATTGGTGCCATTGGCGAAGGTGTCTCCTTCTTCTGCGCCCACAAAATAAACAAATTCAAACTGTACCAGTTTAGCCTGATCATCGCTGGTGACTTCATCAAGAGCAAAGATGAAAGGATCAACCGGTGTGTTTTCAACAGCAGGTTCAGTATTCTGCTGCGGCTGGAAGCGCACCATGTTGTTCCAAATGTTAATCACACCAATAACGTTGGTGATCACATCATAAAGCTCGTACTGGGTGGTAATTACACCAGGTTGATCATCAATCAGTATGGCAGCCGTAGCATCTTGAATAAACTTGCGATTCCTGAAGCCATCCATGGCAACAATAACGGCATCTCCGGTATAACGGTAGAGGGTACCATCCTGTTCTTTTTGCCTTAGTTCAAGTAAGGTTTCAACATCGATATAAGCCGGCTCTACTATTATAGTAAGATAGTAAATATCTTCCGGATTGGTTGCTTCACAACCATTGTCGTCAACAAGTGATGTAAGCACAAGGGTATGTTCACCAACAGGCAACACATCCGGGCCAAAAAGAATGTCTCCTTCCATGATACCATCTACGGTAACTGGTGCGTCATCGTTAAGAACATAGGTCAGAGAAATAGGATCTGTACCTGCAATTATTTCATGCAAGGTAACAGTGACCTCTTCATTGTCCAAATAGTGAAGCTCTGATCCGGTAACAACTATCTCATCGTTAAAGGCAAACAAGACAGCAGGCTCAGGATGCAC
>SKTQ01000006.1 GCA_007122505.1 Bacteroidales bacterium
CCTTATGGTGTTGGCCTGGTGAGCTGTACACATCGTTTTGGATATGGCTATTTTGAAATCGAAGCAAAACTGCCTGAAGGTAAAAATCTTTGGCCTGCTTTCTGGATGTGGTCGTTTGACAGCTGGCCTCCTGAAATTGATATTTTTGAAGGATACAGCAATGTCAGGGGGGATTACCGTGATATTAAATTTCCCCGGTTTTGGGAGCTTTTCAAGGTGGAGACCAATTTTCATATCATAGAAGATGGTGGAATTGGTGCTGAGAGATTTTTTATGGGCAACAATCCTGCAAACAACTTCAACAAATATGCCTGTTTGTGGGAACCAAACAAAGTTGAGATCTTTTTTAATGGTTCTTCGGTAAGGACGTTGCGCAATGAAAAGGCATTCAATGATACCACCATGAATGTGATTATAAACAATATGGTTAGAAGAAACCGCAATACTTTTTCAGAAAGCGACTTTGTAGTGAAATATTTCCGCTACGATAAACTCTGAGTCCTGCCAACGGGCTGTTTTGGTATTGATTCACCATTAACTGACCTTCGGTATCACACTATCATTGAAAGAAAAAACGGCTGTCCGGGTAATCGGACAGCCGTTTTTCATGATCAGTTATGAAAAAATCACTTTTCCTTTTTGAAGCACATAAACCAGTCGAGGCAATATTTGTCTTCATCCTGGCTTTCAACACGGTCTTTGGCTACACCACATGAGCCGGGAGGGGGAATAATCACATCATCACCGGGTTGCCAGTTGGCAGGTGTTGCAACCTGGTCGTTGTCGGCTTTTTGCATGGCAATGATCATTCGTTTGATCTCATCCATGTTTCTTCCGGTACTCAAGGGGTAATAGAGGATGGCCCTGACTTTTGCGTCGGGGTCCATGATAAAGACTGCGCGAACCGCCTGTGTTGTTGAAGCATTGGGCTGTACCATGCCAAACTTCTTTGACACATCCATTTTGAGGTCTTCGATCACAGGGAAGTTCACCTCCACATTTTTCATCCCATTGAATTCAATTTTCTCCTTGATGGTGCGCAGCCATGCAATGTGCGCGTAAATACTGTCAATAGACAGTCCGATCAGTTCGGTGTTGAGCTTGCGGAAATCTTCCTGCATGGTGGCAAATGTCATGAACTCGGTGGTGCATACGGGCGTAAAGTCGGCAGGGTGGCTGAACAAAATGACCCACTTTCCCTTGTAATCTTCCGGAAAATTTATAGGGCCCATGGTTGTTTTGGCATGGAACGAGGGCGCAGGATCTCCGATAAGCGGCAATCTTACAATTTCTTCCTGGTTGACTTTTGTTTCTTCCATAGTATAATTGATTTTTAGTGATGAATAAAGATGTTAATTATTTCACAAAAGAAATTACTCTTCGTATGGTGTAACAATGATGGCTTCACAATTGTTCATAAAAAAATAAAACATATATGCGCTTTTACCTTATTTATGCACCCACAGGCTGGCTGAATAATAATTTATGATTTTTATCTTTTGAAATACCCGGTGGGTGATTGAAATTTTGATCCTTGAATAAAATGATTCGCGCAACACATTAAAAATATTATATTTGCTGACACGACAATCCACACTATTATTCTTAAAAATAACAAACAAATGAAACAATCCAGATTTGCAATTTTATTACTCATGGTTTTGACGTTTTTGTCAACAGCCAAGGCCGATGAAGCAAGGCTTTTGCGTTTCCCGGCAGTATATGAAGACCAGGTGGTCTTTTCTTACGCCGGTGATTTGTACACAGTTGATCGTGCAGGAGGCATTGCACGTAAGCTTACGAACCATCCCGGCTACAAAATGTTTGCGCGATTCAGCCCCGATGGCACTCACATAGCTTTTACCGCGCAATACGATGGCAATACCGAGGTGTATTTAATGCCTGCCGGTGGAGGCGTGCCCACCCGGTTAACCTATACGGCTACACTTGGGCGTGATGATCTGTCGGATCGCATGGGACCGAACAATATTGTTATGGGATGGAAAAACAATGAAACCATTGTCTTCCGCTCACGCAAAAGGTCTTTTAATTCATTCAAGGGTTCTTTGTTCACCGTAAGTATTGATGGTGGACTGCCTGAACAAATACCGGTGCCTGAAGGCGGATGGATCAGCTTTGATGAAACCGGCGAGCGTTTTGTTTACAACCGTGTGTTCAGGGAGTTCCGTACCTGGAAATATTATGCCGGGGGTATGGCCGATGATATCTGGCTGCATGACTTACGCGATCGTACAACCGTTAATCTCACCAATCACATGTCCCAGGATGTTTTTCCCATGTGGGTGAACAACAGTGTATATTTCCTTTCGGACCGGGATGCCAGGATGAATCTATTTGTCTATGATATGGTTACGGAGCAAACCCGGAAACTGACACATTTTGAAGAATTCGACATCAAGTTCCCCTCCCTTGGAAATGATGCCATTATTTTTGAAAATGGGGGTTATTTGTATCTTTTTGATTTGAATACGGAAGCCATTGAGAGAATCGTGATTCGCATTGCCGAAGACCTGGCCATGGGAAGGAGGCAACGTAAGGATGCTTCCCAGATGATCCGCAGTGCTTCCATTGCTCCTGATGGCAACCGCGTTACGTTTGGTGCCCGGGGTGATGTGTGGAGTGTTCCTGCCAAAAGTGGTGTTACACGTAATCTCACGGAAACCTCCGGTGTGCATGAGCGCAATGTAACATGGTCGCCGGATGGCCGTCATATTGCCTATATATCAGATGTAACAGGCGAAGATGAAATTTTTATCATACCGCAGGACGGACGTGGTGATGCCATACAATTAACCCGCGATGCCGATACTTATAAATACAACCTGAGCTGGTCGCCCGATGCCAGCAAAATTATGTGGTCGGACAAAAAGTTGCGGCTGCAATATGTGGATGTAAACACAAAAGAAGTTACCATTGTAGAGCAGGCAGAAGCGGGTGAGATCACTCAGTATAACTGGTCACCCGACAGCCGTTGGATCACCTACACACGGCCTGAGAGAGAGCACTACTCAAGGATATTTGTTTACAAGCTCGACAGTGGCGAGTCATTTCCTGTGACAAGCGGGTGGTATGCTTCGTCAAGCCCCAGCTTCTGTGACCGGGGCAAGTATCTGTTTTTTAGCTCTAACCGGGACTTTAACCCCATTTATAGCCGTACGGAATGGAACCATGCCTACACGGATATGAGCCGGGTTTATTTTATTACGCTGCGTGAGGATGTACCCTCTTTTCTTGAGCCTGAAAACAATGAAGTGAAAATAGACAACGGCGAAAACGGTGGCAGAGGTTCAACCAACGATGGAGATTTGCGCATCGAAATCGACCGCGATAACATCAAGCACCGGATCGCGGCATTGCCTGTCGATGTTTCAACCTATTGGTCAATCAATGCCGTTGGCAATCATATTTATTATATGAAAAGGTCATTTGGTGACAACCGGTCCAGTCTTATGATGTATAACATGGACAGCCGCCAGGAAACCAGTCTTGCCGACATCAACGGATACGCCATCAGTGCCAACAAACAGAAAATGCTGGTGTTGCAAAGGGGGCGCTATGCAGTGATAGACCTGCCCCGCTCATCTTTCTCGGTGAATGATTTTGTTGATGTTTCCAATATGAAGGTTTGGGTTAATTTGCACGAAGAGTGGGAGCAGATTTACAACGAAACCTGGCGCCAGATGCGTGACTTTTTCTATGCTCCAAACATGCATGGTGTTGATTGGGAGGCCATGCACGAAAAGTATCTGCCATTGGTGAATTATGTAAATAATCGTCTGGATCTTACCTATATACTTGGTGAATTGGTTGGTGAGCTGAATGTGGGGCACGCCTATGTTGGTGGCGGTGATGTGCCTCAGGTTGAAAGGATACCCATGGGGCTGCTGGGTGCTGAAATGAGCCGGCACGAATCCGGCTATTACAGAATTGACCGCATTTTAAAGGGAGAAAACTGGAATTCATCCCGTCGCTCACCGCTCACAGAGCTTGGTGTTGATATAAGTGAAGGTGAATATATTATAGCAGTAAACGGACAACCGACCGATGAACTGGTCAATGTTTTCAAAGCACTTAAAGGCACTGCCGGTCAGCAGGTGGAACTTACCGTGAATAGCAGGCCACGTAAAGATGGTGCACGGGATGTGATCGTAGTGCCCATATCTGACGAAGCGGACCTGTATTATTATAACTGGGTACAGGATAACATCAGCAAAGTAAGCGAAGCTACCGGTGGCAGAGTCGGATATATCCATGTTCCTGACATGGGCCCCGGGGGTCTCAATGAGTTTGTCAAGCATTTTTATCCGCAATTGCGAAAAGAGGCTTTAATTATTGATGTAAGGGGTAACGGTGGTGGCAATGTGTCGCCTATGCTTATTGAGCGTTTGTCAAGGGAGCTTACCGGTTTATCCATGCAGCGTAACGTTGTTCCGGGAACAAGGCCGGCTCAAATACACCTCGGACCAAAGGTATGTCTGATAGATAAGTATTCTGCTTCCGACGGTGACCTGTTCCCCTATCAGTTTCAAAAGCTGGGTCTCGGGCCGCTTATTGGAACAACCACCTGGGGCGGCGTGGTTGGAATACGCGGCTCACTGCCCTTTATCGATGGAGGAACCCTGTCAAAACCGGAGTTTGCGCCCTATGATATTCATGGACAGGAATGGATTATTGAAGGCATTGGGGTTGATCCGGATATATATATTGAAAATGATCCGGCCCTGGAATTTGAAGGGATTGACCAGCAACTGAACCGCGCCATTGAAGAAGCACTCAGACTGATGGAGGATTATGATCAAAAAATCCATCCCGTTCCACCATTCCCGGATCGGTCGAGGCAACCGTAGAAGTTGTTATTTAAGCAGGTCAGATATGTTGAACTTGCTGTCGTAAATCTTCAGCACGTCATCAATGTCCAGGCTTTCAACGCGGTCAATTTTGTTGGTGGAAGGTATATACCAAACTTCCACAAAGAAATCACCGAAGGTGTACAGGCGTATTTGAAAATACAGAAACAGCCTGTCGGCAATGGGTCTTCCGGATTCCAATACCCTGTACACCTTCTCTTTTAGGGGAAACCTGTCAAAATCGCTGCGTTTCATGTAAAATGAAATTTGTTGTCTGTTATTTAATATATAATGATCGATATCTGTCGCATGATCTGATTGACAGCCCGGAATTAAATACCGGTTGTTTTCCGGTATTTCTGTTTTTAAATTTATGGTATGAAACGTCCATATTCAGGAGCTGATATGCATGGGCTTGGGGATGTTCCGGAGGTTTCATCTCAAAAACGATAACAAAATGATTTGCAGATGAAATACATACCGAACACACTTACCATGGTCAATCTGTTTTTGGGATGTACAGCGGTAGCTTCCGTTTTTGCAGGGTTTCTGACAACAGCATCTGTACTGATTGGTTTGTGCGCTGTTATTGACTTTCTTGACGGTGCCCTGGCGAGGTGGTTGAAAGCCGCTTCAAACATCGGCATACAATTAGATGCACTTGCAGATCTCGTCAGCTTTGGATTGGCTCCCGCAGCTATCCTGTTTCACTACATGCAGGCTGTGTTTTTATCATGTAAACCCGAAACCGCTTATTTTGTTTGGTCATTACCTGCATTTCTCGTAACAGTTTTTTCTGCACTGCGATTGGCCATCTTTGCAGCTGATCAAAACCAGCCTGATTTTTTCAGGGGACTCCCAACTCCTGCCAACGGACTGCTGATCGCCTCTGTGCCTTTTACTCTGGCATTCACCTCGCCCGACCATATTATAAACACCATTTTCGTATTCCTTACCGAAACCTATTGGCTGCTTTTGATTGTGACCATAGTGCTTTCACTGATGCTGACCGCACCGGTTAAGATGTTTTCTCTCAAAACAAACACATTTCAATGGGCCGATAATCGCATTCGATATATTTTTCTTGCCGGTTGTCTGGTCTTGTTGATAACTTTTGGGCTGGCAGCTGCCCCCTTATTCCTTATTTTTTATATAATTTTGTCTTTGGTTGATCATTGGTTTTTGGCCGGGAAAGGGCAATGATGATGATCGCCGCATTTTGCATACCCCTGATAGTGTTCAATAAACCCACAATAAACTATTACTGGCAAACATGAAGTTCCGTGCCGAGATAACCATTATGCCACTCAAGGCTTTGCTTGACCCTCAGGGAAAGGCAATAACTGGCAGCATGAAAAACCTTGATCTCCCGCAGATATCCAATGTGCGGGTTGGCAAAAATATCAGTCTTCTTGTAGAAGCTGACAACAAAAACCAGGCTGCAGAAATTGTAGAAACAGCATGTAAAAAACTGCTGGCAAACCCCATCATGGAGTATTATGAATTCTCCATTTTTGAAGTAGAGGTATGAAAGAAAGCTTGCCAGGTAACCATGACAACTGTTGCATATGCGGCGTAATTTCCAAGGCAAAACAAACCCCTTGCTGAATCAATGGCTCAGTCACACGATATCGGTCAAGCCGGTGAAGCCTTAGCTGCCGAACACCTGAAACAGCAGGGTTGCCAGATACTGGAAACCAACTGGCAGTCCAATCACCAGGAAATTGACATTATAGCCCGGAAGGGAAACATCCTGGTAATCGTTGAGGTGAAAACAAGGAGCAGCAACTTTTTCGGGGAGCCTGAGGTTTTTGTCACCAAACAAAAACAACGCATGCTGATCAAAGCAGCAAACCACTATGTTGCAAAAAATGAGCTGGACCTTGAAATCCGTTTTGATATCATATCCATATTATTTAAGGACCAAAAACACCGGCTCAACCATATTGAGGATGCTTTTTACCCTCATTAATCACTGAATGGACAATGCAATATCCCTAAAACAGTTTCAAAAAAATGTTTTATCATCAATTATAATCATCTTAATCTTTTACTTATGAAATCATTCCGGTTTTATCTTTTGATGGCTTTTTCAATAATTCTTTCATGCTCTTTTGTGCAGGCACAAACGGAGGAAATCACCCTGGAAAAGCTTTGGCAGGATAGATACTTTATGCCCAAAACCATTAACAGGGGACTATCCATGCAAGACGGCTTGCACTACACGCTTATCCGCGACAATACAAGCATAGATATGCACCGATATGATACGGGAGAACTTGTAAGGACTGTGTTTAGCACAGCAGGTTTGCTGGAAGATAATGAGGGTAAAGCCCTAAAGATAGGCACCTATGCTTTCAGTCCGGATGAGCGCCTGTTGCTGGTTGGAGTGCACCAGGAATCCATTTACCGCAGATCCCGAAGAGCTGAATATCATGTCTGGAACACGGAGGATAACACTTTGGTGCCCCTTTCAGAAGGCACAAAGCAACGGTTGCCCGACTTTTCACCGGATGGCAGCAAGGTGGCATTCGTCAGGCAAAACAACCTATATATCAAGGAACTGGATTCAGGCAATGAATACGCCGTAACGACGGATGGCATCTTTAATGAGATTATCAATGGTACCACGGACTGGGTTTACGAGGAAGAATTTTATTTAACGAAAGGCTTTGAATGGTCACCGGATGGAAGACGCATTGCTTTTATGCGTTTTGATGAATCGCATGTGAAAGAATTTGTGATGATGAAATACGGGACGCTTTATCCCGAAGAATACCGGTTCAAATATCCCAAAGCCGGAGAGGAAAATGCCATTGTAACCCTGCATGTCTATGACATGGAAACCGGTGAGACGATTCCTGTGGATACAGGCGAAGAAACCGATCAGTACATTCCGCGTATACAATGGACTCAAAATCCGGAGCAACTGTCATTTCAAAGGCTCAACAGGCATCAGAACCATTTGGAGCTGATGCTGGCAGATGCCAGCACCGGTGAAAGCAGCCTGCTTTATGAAGAAACAAACAAGTGGTTTATCAACATAACTTTTGATCTTCGCTTTTTGGCTGATGGCCGTCATTTTATATTTACCAGCGAAATGAACGGATACAACCACATTTACCTGTATGATATGGAGACCAGGGAGCTTAGGCCTGTTACACATGGCGATTTTGATGTGACCGGTTTTCATGGTGTGGATGAAGAAAATGGATTGGTGTATTATGTGGCTCGCAAGGATTCGCCGCTTACCAATCACCTTTACTCAATTGGCCTTGATGGCCGTGACGTGCAACAGCTTACTGTTGGTAACGGCACCCATTCGCCTACATTCAGCAAGGGCTTTCCATATTTTATCAACCGTTTTGCTACAGCATCTCACCCGCCTGTTTATAGCATCCACAGAGCAGACGGGAGTCTTGTACAGATCCTGGAAGACAATGAAGAACTGGTTGCGCGGGTGGCTGCACATGGCTTTGTTGAGCCTGAGTTTTTCAGTTTTCACACATCTGAAAGCGTGGTTTTGAACGGGCAAATGATCAAACCACCTGATTTTGATGAGCGTAAAGCATACCCGGTATTGATGTATGTTTACGGTGGGCCGGGTCATCAGGCGGTGGTTGATAACTGGAACCCGTTTAATG
Organism: Bacteroidales bacterium; assembly: GCA_007122505.1. GTDB lineage: Bacteria > Bacteroidota > Bacteroidia > Bacteroidales > UBA7960 > PUPG01. The sequence goes on from SKTQ01000006.1 coordinate 8,513, forward strand.
GTGTTTGGTTCCAGATGCTTGCACAGGAGGGTTATATTGTGGTGACTGTCGACAACAGGGGTACCGGTGGCAGGGGAGAAGCCTTCAGGAAGATGACCTATCTTCAGCTTGGTAAATATGAAACCATTGACCAGATAGAGGCTGCAAAATATTTGGGGTCGCTGGACTATATTGATGCCGGCCGGATTGCCATCTTCGGATGGAGCTACGGCGGATATTTGTCTTCGCTTTGCCTGGCCAAAGGGGCAGATGTTTTCAGTGCCGCCATTGCAGTAGCTCCGGTCACAAGCTGGCGTTTTTATGATACCATTTACACCGAAAGGTATATGCGCACCCCGCAGGAAAACCCCGATGGTTATGATGACAATTCACCCATAAACCATGTGGATAAAATCACAGGCCACTACCTTCTGGTTCACGGCACGGCCGATGATAATGTGCATTATCAAAACACCATTGAAATGGCGAATGCCCTGATAAATGCCGGTGTTGATTTTGAGCTGATGATCTATCCGGATCAGGATCATGCCATTTTTCGGGGAAATGCCCGGCTGCATCTCTATCGGTTGATGACAGATTTTTTAAACAGGGTTTTGTAGGGTCATATTAGCTTCTGATGGTTGGTAATCAGAAAAAACTTATTAAAGATTTTGTAAATAAAAAAATCATTCGTATTTTTGCGTCCGCTTTTTGCGAGAAAATTGTCTGTTAATTAATTAAAAATCAATAAAAAAAGAGGCACACATGATTATAGTTCCAATTAAAGAAGGCGAAAACATTGATCGCGTATTGAAAAAAATGAAGCGCAAGTTTGAAAAAACAGGCGTTTTGAGGGAGCTGAGGGAGCGTCAAAAATTTACCAAGCCTTCTGTAAAGAAGAGAGAAGAGAAGCTAAAGGCCATCTATATACAAAAACTGAAGGACCAGCAGGACGCTTAACAAAGTGCTCCAAAAGGAAAAACCTTTTGTTTTTTTTGGAAGAAATTTTTGCAAATGCCGTTTTTTTGGCATAACTTTAACGCAAAGGTTTCTTCTTTTCATTTCCACATGGTTGTTTATTCGCAGATATTTCTGGATCACATGCAACAGGTGAAGCGTTGTTCGCAGCATACGTTGACTGCCTACAAGTCTGATATAGGCTATTTTGAGGCGTTCCTTGAAAAGCAATATGCCATTAGGGGGGCTCATTTGGCAGACTCGGGCATGGTTCGTTCATGGTTTGCGGATTTAAGTGGCAGCGGAACAGCAAAAAGCACCATTAACAGAAAAGTATCCTCTTTGCGCTCTTTTTACAATTATCTTGAAAAGCAAAACATCATTAAAAATAATCCCATGTTAAGGATCCGGTCGGTGAAAAAGCCGGGGCATTTGCCTGCTTCTGTTGAGGAGAGCAATTTAATGCGCCTGTTTGATTCGGAGATTTTTGGGGATGATTTTGCCGGTTTGCGTGACCGCTTGTTGCTGGAGCTATTGTACACCAGCGGCATTCGTTTGTCGGAATTGATACAAATCAGGGAGAAGGATGTTAATCCCTATGATATGCGTTTACGTGTTTATGGTAAGGGGAAAAAGGAACGGGTTCTTCCATTGCTTCGGCACATTGTTGATCTGTATATGAGGTATATGGAACAAAAAGAGCGTGAGTTTGGTCGGGATGGCGAGTCCTGGGTTTTTTTAACGGACAAGGGTCGTCAGCTGTATCCTGTTTTTGTTTACAGGAAAGTGAGGCATTACCTCGGGCTGGTTACCACGCGTGCAAAAAGAAGCCCCCATGTGCTGCGTCATTCTTTTGCCACGCATATGCTGGATCATGGAGCTGATCTGAACGCCATCAAGGAGTTGCTCGGCCACGCCAATTTGTCGGCTACCCAAATATACACCCACAATACAATAGATAAAATCAAACATGTTTATAAACAAGCCCATCCAAAGGCATAAATAAATTGGAGGAAAAAGAAACATGAAAGTGACCATCAGTTCAATCCATTTCAAGGCAGATGTTAAATTAGAGGACTTTATCAGGGAGAAAACAGCAAAGCTTTCCAATCTTTTCGATGGGGTGATAGGATGTGATGTCACCTTAAAGCTGGATGCTGCTTCCAACAACGAGAACAAAATTGCGGAGATCCGTGTTCTGATTCCCGGCAACGATCTGTTTGCAAAAAAGCAGTCAAAAACATTTGAGGAAGCGGTTGACAATGCGGTGGATGCATTGAAACGTCAGGTTAAGAGGCATAAGGAAAAGCTGCGGGGCTTATAGTTTGAAAACTTTCAAAAAAAAAATCATAGTTTTTTTGGTAGGTAATAAATCTTTTGTACATTTGCAGACCTTTTTGCGACGCTCTTTGAAAAGGTCTTAATGCCGATGTAGCTCAGTTGGTCAGAGCAGCTGATTTGTAATCAGCTGGCCGGGGGTTCGAATCCCTCCATCGGCTCTCAAGAAGATGAATATCTGGGGGGGTTCCAGAGCGGTCAAATGGGGCAGACTGTAAATCTGTTGGCTTCGCCTTCGGAGGTTCGAATCCTTCCCCCCCCACTTTTTTAGCGGAAATAGCTCATCTGGTAGAGCGACAGCCTTCCAAGCTGTAGGTGGCGGGTTCGAGTCCCGTTTTCCGCTCAAAGTCATCCCTGCCGATGTAGCTCAGGGGTAGAGCGTTTCCTTGGTAAGGAAGAGGCCACGGGTTCAATTCCCGTCATCGGCTCTACGAATAAAGAAAAAAACAATTTGTTGAATCCTATTTAATTAAACCTAAACACCAGTAAGATATGGCAAAAGAAAAATTTCAACGTACGAAACCGCACGTGAATGTTGGTACCATTGGTCACGTTGACCACGGTAAAACAACTCTCACCGCTGCGATCACACAAGTATTGGCAGAAAAAGGATTGTCTGAAATCAGGTCGTTCGATTCTATTGATAATGCCCCGGAAGAGAAAGAAAGAGGTATCACAATCAATACGGCGCACGTTGAGTATCAAACAGATGCAAGGCACTATGCCCACGTTGACTGTCCCGGTCACGCCGACTACGTTAAGAACATGGTTACAGGTGCCGCCCAGATGGACGGTGCAATCCTTGTTGTTGCTGCTACCGATGGTCCGATGCCTCAAACCCGTGAGCACATTCTTTTGGCCCGTCAGGTTGGTGTTCCTCAGCTCGTAGTATTCATGAACAAGGTTGACCTCGTTGATGATGAAGAGCTTCTGGAGCTCGTAGAAATGGAAATCCGTGAGCTGTTGTCTTTCTATGAGTTCGACGGTGACGACATCCCCGTAATCCAGGGATCCGCTCTCGGTGGGCTGAACAACGAACCAAAATGGGTAGAAAAGATTGTTGAGCTGATGGATGCCGTTGACAGTTATATCCCGCTGCCACAGCGTGATGTTGACAAGGACTTCCTGATGCCCGTTGAGGACGTATTCTCAATCACAGGTCGTGGAACTGTTGCTACAGGTCGTATCGAAACCGGCGTAATCAACAGTGGTGATCCGGTTGAAATTATCGGTATGGGTGCTGAAAAGCTCAAGTCGGTAGTAACCGGTGTGGAAATGTTCCGCAAAATTCTCGACCGTGGTGAAGCTGGCGACAACGTAGGTCTGCTGTTGCGTGGTATCGACAAAGACGCAATAACCCGTGGTATGGTTATTTGTAAGCCCGCCTCTGTGAAGCCTCACAGAAAATTCAAGGCCGAGGTTTATGTATTGAAAAAAGAAGAAGGCGGTCGCCATACACCATTTGGCAACAAATATCGTCCGCAGTTCTTCTTCCGTACTACTGACGTTACCGGTGAGATTATGCTTCCGGAAGGACGTGAAATGGTTATGCCCGGCGATAACCTTACCATCAATGTGGAGCTGATCGCCGACGTTGCCATGGACAAAGGTCTCCGCTTTGCGATTCGTGAAGGTGGACGTACGGTTGGTGCCGGACAGGTAACTGAAATTGTTGACTAACATCGTATCATACAAGGTTTTTGGTGACAATTTGCTGCATATACACTGGATTGTCACCAAAAACTTATGTTTTACACGGGTGTAGCTCAATTGGTAGAGTAGCGGTCTCCAAAACCGTTGGTTGAGGGTTCGATTCCTTCCACCCGTGCAAATAGTTGAACATTCAAAAAATTATGAAGAAAATCAGAGCCTATATCAGAGAATCCTATGATGAGTTGATCAACAAGGTTTCCTGGCCCTCTTGGAGTGACCTGCAGAATAGCGCAGTGGTAGTATCTATTGCTTCCCTTATAATCGCATTGATCGTTTATTTGATGGATATTTCCTTTAGCTCCGTTCTTGATCGATTTTACCGTCTCTTTTTGTAATGATCCCGACTTGTAGTGGCCGGAGCAATATGTCTATCAATGACGACTTTTGTCGGTTACACAAGATTTATGCGGAAATCAGATTTCTAAATTAGTATGAGCGAGCAAGTTAAAAAATGGTATGTTGTCCGGGCTGTCAGCGGCAGTGAGAAAAAGGTGAAACAATACCTTGATAATGAAATCACGAGGCTGGGGCTGGAGGATTACGTTTCGCAAGTACTGATTCCTACTGAAAAGGTGTATCAGGTGCGTAAAGGGAAAAAAGTCAGCACTGAGCGAAACTATTTTCCCGGTTATGTACTCATTGAAGCAGCCCTGGTAGGTGAAATACCGCATATTATCAGGAACATTCCGGGGGTATTGGGTTTTTTGGGCTCTGGTGCTGACCCTGTACCCCTCCGTCCGTCAGAAGTTAACCGTATTTTAGGTAAGGTTGATGAATTGTCGGGCAAACAAGAAGAACTTACTGTTCCCTTTATCGTAGGGGAAACAGTAAAAGTTACAGACGGACCGTTTAACAGTTTCTCAGGTGTTATTGAAGAAATCAATGAGGAGAAGAAAAAATTGAAGGTGATGGTAAAGATTTTCGGACGAAAGACACCTTTGGAATTGAGTTTCATGCAGGTTGAAAAGGAATAACCGCCATTATTTTGGGGGAATTTCCTCCGGAGTAACGTGTTGGGTTTTGCTTTACAATCAGCTGAAAGTGTCAATCCCCTTAATTGAAAAACAATTTAAAACATGGCAAAAGAAGTTAGTGGAATCATTAAGCTGCAAATAAAGGGGGGCGCTGCCAATCCATCTCCTCCCGTTGGCCCTGCATTGGGTGCCAAAGGGGTAAATATTATGGAGTTTTGCAAGCAGTTCAATGCCCGTACGCAAGATAAGGCAGGTAAGGTGATCCCTGTGATTATCACGGTTTTTAAAGATAAGTCTTTCAACTTTATCATTAAAACCCCACCTGTTGCTGTGCAGTTGCGTGAAGCTGCCAAGATCAAGTCCGGATCGGCAGAACCCAACAGGACCAAAGTCGCTACCATTACCTGGGATAAGGTAAAAGTGATTGCTGAGGAAAAGATGCCTGACCTTAACTGCTTCACACTGGAATCGGCAATGAATATGGTTGCCGGTACCGCACGCAGTATGGGAATACGTATCAAAGGGGAACGCCCTGCTTAATGTCGTTGCAGCTGCACGTCATGAGCAATGAATTATTAAGCTTAACGCAAACTGAAAAATGGCTAAATTAACGAAAAACCAAAAAGAAGCTCTGTCGAAATTCGATAGAACAACGGTATATACCTTATCTGAAGCAGCGGATCTCGTTAAAAAGATCAATTACGCCAAATTTGATGCATCTGTCGATGTCGACATCAGGCTTGGGGTAGACCCCCGGAAAGCCAATCAAATGGTTAGAGGCGTGGTTACGCTGCCGCATGGTACGGGGAAAACCGTTCGTGTATTGGTGCTTTGTGGCCCTGAAAAGGAAGACGAAGCAAAAGCTGCCGGAGCTGATTATGTTGGTTTGGATGAATATGTGGAGAAGATCAAAGGTGGTTGGACCGATGTGGATGTGGTGATCACCACTCCCAACGTGATGCCAAAAGTTGGTGCCCTGGGGCGTATCCTCGGGCCCCGCGGTCTCATGCCCAACCCAAAAGCCGGTACAGTTACCATGGACATTGGAAAAGCAGTGTCGGATGTAAAAGCCGGTAAGATCGACTTCAAAGTGGATAAGTTTGGTATCATTCACGCCGGTATCGGCAAGGTTTCTTTTGAAAAAGAGAAAATCGTGGAAAATGCCAAAGAGCTCATCCAAACTATCATGCGTTTAAAACCTGCCGCTGCCAAAGGAACATACGTGCGAAGCATTTATATGTCGAGCACCATGAGCCCGGGCATCCAGGTTGAAACAAAATCCGTAACATTATAAACGAAAGGTGCTTCACCTGTAAAGAAGTTTACGATTTATGAAAACCAGAGAAGAAAAATATCAGATCATTGAATCACTGACAGAAAAGCTGAAAAACAGTGAAGTCATATATCTGACCGATACTTCTGATTTGAATGTGGAGACCATCAACAACCTGAGGAGATTATGCTACAGGCGCAATGTTTCCATGGAAGTGGTGAAAAATACACTGCTGAAAAAAGCCATGGAAAAAAGCGAGAAAAACCTGGAACCTTTGTACGAGGTTTTGGTGGGAGCCACTTCTGTAATGATCGCCGATACAGGTAACTTGCCAGCCAAACTGATCAAGGAATTTCGCAAGTCCAATAAAAAACAAAAGATGATAAAGCCCCTGCTCAAGGGTGCTTATGTGGGAGAAGCAATTTTTATTGGCGATGATCAGCTTGACACACTGGCGAGCATCAAATCAAGAGAAGAACTGATCGCTGATCTCATCGCATTGCTGCAATCACCTGCCAAAAACGTTGTTTCCGCCCTGCAATCAGGAGGAAACACCATTGCAGGTGTTGTGAAAACACTTTCTGAAAAAGAAAGCTAGACCGTATCATTAAATGAGAATTTTTGAAAAGTAAAACCCAATTAAAACAATAAAAAAATGGCAGATTTGAAAGCTTTTGCAGAACAGTTGGTTAACCTTACGGTAAAAGAGGTTAATGAATTGGCAACAATTTTGAAAGAAGAATATGGCATTGAGCCTGCAGCGGCAGCACCTGTTGCAGTTGCGGCAGCCGGAGGAGAAGCCGCCGGTGAAGCTGCGGAAGAACAAACACAATTTGACGTGATCCTCAAAGCAGCAGGCTCATCTAAACTCGCTGTGGTGAAACTTGTTAAAGAGCTTACCAGCCTCGGCCTGAAAGAATCAAAAGAACTGGTTGATGGCGCACCCAAAGCTATCAAAGAGGGAGTTACAAAAGACGAAGCCGAATCGCTGAAAAAACAGCTCGAAGAAGCCGGAGCAGAAGTGGAGGTAAAGTAAACCTGCACGAAAAAATCAATAAAGATTAGACTTCTGCCGAATGGTTCATTCGCTGTAGAAGTCTGATCTTTATTATCGGTTATACTGTTTCTTCTATTATTAGCTTTTAGTAACTTCAAACCTTCAAGCCTTGACAGCAAAACAAACAAACGCAGAAAGGGTAAATTTCGGAACGGTAACCACCCATTTTGATTATCCCGATTTTCTAGAAATTCAGATAAAGTCCTTCCAGGACTTTTTCCAGTTAGAGACAACACCTGAAAATAGAAAAAACGAGGGATTATTTAAGGTGTTTAGCGAAAATTTCCCCATTTCAGATGCCAGGAACAATTTTGTACTGGAGTTTCTTGACTATTTTATTGATCCACCAAAATATTCCATACAGGAATGTATAGAGAGGGGCCTGACCTACAGCGTCCCACTGAAAGCCAAATTAAAATTATATTGTACTGACCCTGAGCATGAGGATTTTGAAACCATTATCCAGGATGTCTACCTTGGAACCATCCCCTACATGACACCCAGGGGAACATTCCTGATCAATGGTGCCGAAAGGGTCGTTGTTTCACAATTACACCGATCTCCCGGTGTGTTTTTTGGTACCAGTGTACATGCCAACGGAACACAGCTCTACAGTGCCCGTATCATTCCCTTCAAAGGCTCATGGATAGAGTTCGCCACCGATATCAACAACGTGATGTATGCATACATCGACAGGAAAAAGAAGCTTCCGGTAACAACCCTGTTGAGGGCTATCGGTTTTGAAACCGATAAAGAAATCCTCGAGATATTCGACCTGGCGGATGAAATAAAAGTGACCAAGACCGGCCTGAAAAAATATGTTGGGCGAAAACTGGCTGCCAGGGTGCTCAGATCATGGGTGGAAGATTTTGTTGATGAAGATACCGGTGAAGTCGTTTCCATTGAACGTACCGAAGTAATCATAGACCGTGAAACGGTGCTGGAAAACGAACACATCGACCAGATCCTTGAAGCTGAAGTAAAGACCATCATCCTGCATAAGGAAGGGTTGAATGTGAATGACTACATCCTGGTCTACAATACTTTGCAAAAAGACACCACCAACTCGGAAAAGGAAGCGGTGGAGTTTATCTACCGGCTGCTGCGGAATGCGGATCCTCCTGACGATGAAACCGCCCGCAGTATGATTGAGAAACTCTTCTTCTCCGACAAACGTTATGACCTTGGAGACGTTGGCCGTTACCGGATCAACAGGAAGCTGAATCTCAATACCTCCATGGATGTAAAGGTGCTTACGAAAGAAGACATCATCTGTATTGTAAAATACCTCATTGAGCTTGTCAATGCAAAAGAAGATGTTGACGACATCGATCACCTAAGCAACCGCCGTGTCCGTACGGTAGGTGAACAGCTGTATGCCCAGTTTGGTGTGGGCTTGGCCCGTATGGCACGTACCATACGCGAAAGAATGAACGTGCGCGACAATGAAGTGTTCGCCCCCACGGATCTGATAAACGCCAAGACCCTTTCCTCCGTGATCAATTCTTTCTTTGGCACCAACCAGTTGTCTCAGTTTATGGATCAGACAAACCCACTGGCTGAGATAACCCATAAGCGCAGAATGTCGGCACTTGGGCCCGGCGGTCTGTCCAGGGAAAGGGCCGGATTCGAAGTCAGAGACGTGCATTTTACACACTACGGACGTTTGTGCACCATTGAAACACCGGAAGGCCCCAATATCGGACTGATTTCGTCACTTTGTGTGTATGCGAAAGTAAATGAACTGGGCTTTATTGAAACCCCCTATTTCAAGGTGGAAGAGGGGAAAGTAGATTTTGGAAAACCTCCTGTTTACCTTTCTGCCGAGGAAGAAGAGACTGAAATTATCAGCCAGGCCAATGTGGCACTTGCAGAAAACGGTCAATTTGTTGATGAACGGATCAAGGTGAGGTTTCAGGCTGACTATCCTATTGTTGAGCCTCCCAGGATAAACCTGATGGATGTGGCACCCAATCAGATCGCTTCCATAGCGGCATCCCTGATCCCCTTCCTGGAGCATGATGATGCAAACAGGGCACTCATGGGAAGTAACATGATGCGGCAGGCAGTTCCGCTTATCAATCCGGAGGCGCCCATCGTGGGAACAGGCCTGGAAAAACGTGTTGCCAACGATTCCAGGGTGCTTCTCCATGCCGAAGGAAATGGAACGGTGGAATATGTTGATTCCGATACCATCGTAATCCGCTATAGCAGAAGCGAAGATGAAAGACTTGTGAGCTTTGAAGATGATCAGCGTACCTATCAGCTTACCAAGTTCAGCAAAACCAATCAGAACACCTGCCTTAGTCTGAAACCCATTGTAAGAAAAGGGCAAAAAGTGAAAAAGGGACAGCTGCTTTGCGAGGGTTATGCCACCAAAAACGGCGAGCTTGCCCTGGGTCGAAACCTGAAAGTGGCCTTCATGCCATGGAAGGGCTATAATTTTGAGGATGCCATCGTTGTGTCTGAAAAAATTGTACGTGACGATATCTTTACTTCCATTCATATTGAAGAATTTTCTCTGGATGTGAGGGATACCAAGCGTGGTGCCGAAGAATTAACCAGCGATATCCCCAACGTTAGTGCTGATGCCATCAAAGACCTTGACGAAAACGGTCTGATTCGTATTGGTGCCGAAGTGAACGAAGGCGATATCCTGATCGGTAAAATAACACCCAAGGGAGAAACCGATCCCACCCCCGAAGAAAAACTGCTGCGTGCAATTTTTGGTGATAAGGCGGGTGATGTAAAGGATGCTTCCCTGAAAGCCCCACCGGCTACCAAAGGAGTTATCATTGACAAGAAACTTTTTTCCAGGATTATTAAGGACCGTAAAGCCAAAACCAAGGAAAAAGCATATGTTGATAAACTGGATGCCGAGTTCAAACAGAAAGCAGCAGATCTCAGGACCAAACTGGTGGATAAGCTGATCATCCTTGTTTCCGGTAAAACATCACAGGGTGTGTCCAACAGCCTGAAGGAATCAGTGGTTGCCAAAGGCACAAAATTTACCCAAAAAATATTGCATGGCCTTGACTACCTGACCATCAATCCCAACAACTGGACTACCGACAAGAAGAAGAACCAACTGATCAGGGAGTTGCTGCACAATTACTCCATTCAGTACAAGGATTTGCTGGGTACCTATAACCGCCGGAAGTTCACGGCTACTGTGGGTGATGAATTGCCCACGGGCATTGTTCAGCTTGCCAAAGTGTATCTCGCCAAGAAGCGCAAGCTTAAGGTGGGTGATAAAATGGCCGGCAGACATGGTAACAAAGGTATTGTTGCCAAGATTGTTCGCCAGGAAGATATGCCTTTCCTTGAAGACGGCACACCGGTTGACATTGTTTTGAACCCGCTCGGCGTACCTTCTCGTATGAACCTGGGTCAGATTTATGAAACCGTTTTGGGATGGGCAGGCCAGAAACTCGGTCTGACATTCTCAAGCCCGATCTTCGATGGTGCCCAAGTTGATCAGATCAATGAATACATGGCCAAAGCAAATCTGCCGGAAAACGGCAAAGTATATCTTTACGACGGAGGGACCGGTGAACGCTTTGACCAGCCCGCTACAGTTGGTGTGATTTATATGCTGAAACTTGGGCATATGGTTGACGACAAGATGCATGCCCGGTCAATTGGCCCTTACTCGCTGATTACACAACAGCCGCTTGGAGGTAAAGCACAATTTGGTGGACAGCGATTTGGGGAGATGGAAGTTTGGGCACTGGAAGCATTTGGTGCCGCCAATATTCTTCAGGAAATACTGACTGTTAAGTCGGACGATGTAATTGGCCGTGCCAAAACATATGAAACCCTTGTAAAAGGCGACAACATGCCCATCCCTGGCGTCCCTGAGTCCTTCAATGTACTGGTTCACGAGCTTCGGGGCCTGGGCCTGAACATCAGATTTGACTGATCACCGTTTAAGGATCAAAAGATTAAATATAATTAAGAAGAAACGTCTTTAAGAAACATATTATATGGCTTTTAGAAAAGAATCCAACGTCAAAAGCAATTTCTCCAGCATTACCATCAGTCTGGCCTCACCGGAATCCGTTTTGGAAAGGTCGCATGGGGAGGTTTTGAAGCCGGAAACCATCAATTACCGGACATATAAGCCAGAAAGAGACGGATTGTTTTGTGAGCGGATTTTTGGTCCGGTAAAGGACTGGGAATGCCATTGTGGCAAGTATAAACGCATTCGTTATAAAGGTATTGTGTGTGATCGCTGTGGTGTGGAGGTCACGGAGAAGAAGGTTCGCCGTGAGCGCATGGGCCATATTAAGCTGGTGGTTCCGGTAGCGCACATTTGGTTTTTCCGTACTTTGCCCAATAAAATAGGCTATCTTTTGGGATTGCCGTCAAAAAAACTTGATCAGATCATCTATTATGAGCGTTATGTGGTAATCAATCCCGGCGTAAAGTCTGATGAGTTTAATTTTATGGACTTCCTTACGGAGGAAGAATACTTCAATGCTTTGGAATCCATTCCCCTGGAGAACCAAATGCTGGATGATGATGATCCAAACAAGTTTGTTGCCAAGATGGGTGCTGAGTCATTGAAAGAGTTGTTGATGAACCTTGATCTGGATCAGCTTTCTTACGACCTTCGTCACAAGGCCAACACTGAGACTTCACAACAGCGTAAGGCTGATGCGTTGAAACGTTTGCAGGTTGTGGAGGCATTCCGGGAAGCGCAACAATCCATAGAGAATCGACCGGAGTGGATGATAGTGGACGTTGTGCCGGTTATTCCGCCGGAGCTTCGCCCCCTGGTCCCACTGGATGGTGGTCGTTTTGCAACCAGTGACCTCAACGATCTCTACAGAAGGGTGATCATCAGAAACAACAGGTTGAAACGCCTTATTGAAATCAAAGCTCCGGACGTGATCCTCCGCAATGAAAAAAGAATGTTACAGGAAGCGGTGGATTCATTGTTTGACAATTCCAGGAAAACCAATGCGGTGAAAACCGAGTCCAACAGGCCGCTCAAATCGTTGTCTGACAGCCTAAAAGGTAAACAAGGACGCTTCCGCCAGAACTTATTGGGTAAGCGTGTTGACTACTCCGCACGTTCGGTTATCGTTGTCGGCCCTGAGCTTGGCCTTCATGAATGCGGGATTCCCAAAGAAATGGCCTCCGAATTGTTTAAGCCCTTTATCATCAGGAAGATGCTGGAAAGAGGCATTGTGAAAACGGTCAAGTCTGCCAAGAAAATTGTAGACAGGAAAGACCCGGTTGTTTGGGATATCCTGGAAAATGTGCTGAAGGGCCATCCTGTTCTTTTGAATCGTGCACCTACTCTTCACCGTCTTGGTATTCAGGCTTTTCAGCCCAAACTGATCGAGGGTAAGGCCATTCAGCTGCATCCGCTGGTATGTACAGCTTTCAATGCTGACTTCGACGGTGACCAGATGGCCGTACACCTGCCGCTTGGCAATGCTGCCATTCTGGAAGCACAATTGCTCATGCTTGCATCCCACAACATCCTGAATCCGGCCAACGGCGCTCCCATTGCCGTACCATCGCAGGATATGGTTCTGGGGTTATATTACATGACAAAGGCAAGAAAGCATTCTGATGCACACCCCGTGAAAGGAGAGGGCCTGACATTTTACGGTCCTGAGGAAGTAATCATTGCACATAATGAAGGTGCGGCTGACTTGCATGCCATCATTAAGGTAAGGGTTCCTGTGAAAGAAGAGGACGAACTGGTTTATAAGGTCGTGGAAACGACCGTAGGCCGGGTGCTGTTCAACCAGGTGGTACCGGAGAATTATGGGTTTATAAACTTGCTGCTTACCAAAAAAGCCCTCAGGGATGTGATTGGTGGTATCATGAAGGAAACCGGAATCTCACGTACATCAAAATTCCTGGACGACATCAAGGACCTGGGATTTGATATGGCTTTCCGTGGTGGGTTGTCGTTCAACCTGGGTGATATTATCGTACCGGAAGAAAAGCAAATTTTGATCAACCAGGCGAATGATCAGGTTGAGGAGGTGCGTGGCAACTATAGTATGGGTTTTATCACCAATACGGAGCGTTACAACCAGATCATTGATATCTGGACGCACACCAATGCCAAGCTGACCAAGGTGTTGATTGATAAAACAACGGCCGATAACCAGGGTTTCAATCCGGTATATATGATGCTTGATTCGGGAGCGAGAGGTTCAAAGGAACAGATCCGTCAGCTTTCGGGTATGCGTGGTTTGATGGCCAAGCCACAAAAATCAGGTGCCAAAGGCGGGGAGATCATTGAAAACCCGATTCTTTCGAATTTCAAGGAAGGCTTATCGGTATTGGAGTACTTCATCTCCACCCACGGTGCACGTAAGGGTTTGGCCGATACGGCCCTGAAAACGGCAGATGCAGGGTATCTCACACGCCGGCTTGTTGATGTGGCCCAGGATGTTATCATAACGGAAACCGATTGCGGCACCCTTAGAGGACTAACAGCAACCGCCCTGAAGAACAATGAGGAAACGGTTGAAACGCTATACGACAGAATTCTTGGACGCAACACCCTTCATGATATTTACCATCCTACCACTGGCAAACTGATTGTTAAAGCAGGGGCCGAGCTTACCGAAGAAATTTCCCAGGTAATTGAAGACTCACCCATAGAAGCTGTTGAGATTCGTTCGGTACTTACATGTGAGGCAAAAAAAGGCGTTTGCGCAAAATGTTATGGCCGTAATCTGGCTACAGGTCGTATGATTCAGAAAGGAGAAGCTGTGGGTGTGATCGCCGCACAATCGATTGGTGAACCGGGTACACAGCTGACACTTCGTACATTTCACGTGGGAGGTACCGCCTCCAACATTGCTACTGCATCCAAACTCAACGCCAAATATGGCGGTGTTCTGGAGATTGACGAATTGCGGTCAGTTCCTTTCATCAATGACGATGGAAGAGAGTACCATGTGGTTATAGGCCGTTCGGCGGAAATGCGCATCATCGACAAAAACACCCAGATGGTTTTGACCAGTCAGAATATTCCTTATGGTGCAAACTTGTATTTCAAACATGGTGATGAAGTGCAAAGCGGAGACCTGATCTGTGAATGGGACCCCTACAATGCGGTCATTATTTCGGATAAGCCGGGTAAAGTAGTATATAATAATATGAAAGAGGGTACTACATACCGCACGGACTCTGATGAGCAAACAGGATATTATGAAAAAGTGATCATCGATTCAAAAGACAAGACACGCAACCCCTCTGTCAGCATTGTTGACGCAGAAGGCTCTGAAGAGCGTATCTTTGATATGCCTGTGGGTGCCCACGTTGTTGTGAACGAAAACAGAGAGATCAAACCAGGTACGATCATCGCAAAAATACCGCGTGCGGTTGGTAAATCCGGTGATATCACAGGTGGTTTACCAAGAATCACAGAGCTCTTCGAGGCCAGAAACCCGTCTGATCCGGCTGTGGTTTCCGAAATTGACGGTGTGGTTTCTTTCGGCAAAAAGATTAAGCGAGGCAACAGGGAAGTCATCATTACCTCCAAAACGGGTGATGAAAAACGCTATCTTGTGCCGCTGACCAAGCAAATCCTTGCACAGGAAAACGACTTTGTGAAGGCTGGAACACCTCTGTCCGACGGTCCTATCACCCCTGCCGATATTCTGGCCATCAAAGGTCCTACGGCAGTGCAGGAATACATTGTGAATGAAGTGCAGGAAGTTTACCGTATGCAGGGGGTTAAAATCAATGATAAGCATTTTGAGATCATCGTTCGTCAAATGATGAGAAAAGTTGTGATTGACGATCCGGGTGATACCAGATTCCTTGAGAACGAGATTGTGAACAAGATAGAGTTTATGGAAGAAAACGACAGCTTGTTTGGCAAAAAAGTGGTCGAAGATCCGGGTGATTCATCACTCAAACCCGGACAGATGATCACGGCCCGCAAACTGAGAGATGAAAATTCTCTGCTGAAACGTAAAGATAAAAAACTTGTGGTTGCACGCGACGCCAATGGGGCAACCGCACGGCAGCAACTCCAGGGTATTACCAAGGCATCTCTGCAGACCCAGAGTTTTATCTCTGCAGCCTCCTTCCAGGAAACAACCAAGGTGTTGACCGACGCCGCTGTGAATGCAAAAACCGACAGGCTCAGCGGTCTGAAAGAAAATGTTATCGTTGGCCATCTGATACCTGCCGGTACAGGACTGCGTGAATACGACAACATCATCGTTGGATCAATGGAAGAATATAAGCTTTTAATGGCATCCAAGGAAAAAGCGGCAGCTGAAGCAGCCGAAGCCAGCAGTGAATAGTAATCGTTGCTTCTTTTGCCTTTCAGTGTGAACATTAACCGGCGTAGGTTTCAGGTTTATGCCTGATACCTACCGCCAATTTCTGCATCCGGTTCCAACCGGAAAAATCTGCCTGATCATTTACATTTTGCAGCATTCCATAACTAATGGATTGTCTTTCAGAATACAAAAAACTCAACATATAAACCTTAAACCAACTATTATGGCTGACCAAAAAAGACCTGACAAACAGATTAACATAGAATTGGGTGAAGACGTAGCGGAAGGTGTATATTCAAACCTCGCCATCATTACCCATTCTAATACCGAATTTGTGGTGGACTTCGTGCGTATGATGCCCGGCGTTCCCAAGGCAAAGGTAAAATCACGGATTGTATTAACACCTCAACATGCCAAGCGCCTGATGAATGCCCTCAGGGAGAATATTGCTAAGTATGAATCCATACACGGACCCATCAAGGAGATCAAAGGTCCTGCACTTCCCATGAACCTGGGAGGCCCCGCGGCACAAGCCTGATAAGACACAGGGAGTATTTTTCCGGATGATTATTTTTTCGGAAATATCATTGATATTTTTGATTAAAACTCTTTTCGCAATTTTTCGTGGAACTTATTATTCCTCGCTAAGGCCGCCAAATTATCATGCAAAATCCGCAAAGGATAGTTGTTTCATTTATTTATCAATGTAATAAGTGGATGATAAACGCCGATTACGGGACATTCTAAGTTAATCAAAATCATCAATATTCCCTTGTTTATCCTTCTATAAAAAGACTCAAGACTTTATTCGGAAAACAGAAAAAAGGGCTTCCCCATAAGGAGAAGCCCTTTCTGTTAACTTTTTGGCTAAAGCTTTACAGCTCTTTACCTGGTCACCTGCACCCTGTGTGTCACCACACCGGCGCGGGTAGTAAGCTGGATGAAGTAAATTCCGGTATTGAGGCGCGAAACATTTACCTGGTGGCTCACATCATTAACCGATGAGCTGAAAACCACCTGTCCAAGCATATCAACCATCCTGATATCCAGTATTTCTGTATTGGATTCGATATGCAGGATACTATGCGCAGGATTGGGATACAACAGCATGGTCACTTCATCCAGATCAATGATATCCAGATCATCCGGACCAAACATGTCTTCAACAAGCATATCACCATCAACTTCCACAGTCCTGTTTGGATCGCCGGGCCATTCGCCGCCATCCCAGCCGTCGCCGATAAGGTCTGAGAAATACTTGTATTCATATGTGCCTGCTTCCAGGTGGTGGGTGATGCCAAATACCATCGGGTCAGCGGTTAACCACTCCAGCAACTGATTTTCAGGATCGGATCCGGGTTCTGTCCAACCGATCATGCTGCCGGTGATAAAGATGTGATGTACATCCGGATCAAATCCTTCAAGCAGACCATGAAGAATGGCATTGGTAAGGTCAACATGGAAGGTAACCTCGAACAGTTCAATATCCGCTATCAAAACAACCGGGATTGTTACATCATCTTCCAGGGTAACTTGTCCCTGAACGGTCAGATAGCCCTCCCTCTCTATCATATAGCTGTAGGTGCCGGGAGCTAAGTTTTCGAACACATAATGTCCGGGGTCATACGTTACTCCATCAAAAGTGATGATGGCGTCGGTAATGGGTACTTCGTCTTCATCTGTTACAACAAACGTAACGGTGAAATACTCATACACATCTATTTCAAAGTCGGCGGTAACTATTTCGGAAGCACCGGTTGTGTAAACCGTTTGCACACCGGCTGTATGTTCTCCGGCAGGCAGGTTGGTGAAC
Source organism: Bacteroidales bacterium (assembly GCA_007122505.1). GTDB lineage: Bacteria > Bacteroidota > Bacteroidia > Bacteroidales > UBA7960 > PUPG01. Next base: position 25,890 of record SKTQ01000006.1, read on the forward strand.
AGGTATTCTGTTTCCGCAATTTCTTCGGCAATCAGGTCGTCGTTCAGGTAAACGTTGAAGCCGAGGAATGCTTTGTTGTTATGGTCTTTGGGATGGCCTGCGTCAACGGGTTTATCCATGGGGATAAACTCCGGAGCCGGTCCGCTTGCTTCAGCAATTTGTCCTTTGCTGTATCTCACTTCACCAAAGTCAAGACCATAAGCACGGAGGAGATAATTCACCTGGAAGCCCCAAACGGAGATATCGGTAAATGCGGAAGAGGGGTCTGTGATGTTAAATACGCCAAACTGGGTGCCGGGTACAAAGTCCCAGGGTTCGCCAACACCATCGTCAGTGGCAAGTCCAAGGAAGCCATTATAACTCAGTCCGAAAAAGAATCCTTCAGGCATTTCAATGGGTTCGCTAAAGGTGTAGCTGTTCCATTGATTGTCGGTATTTGGGATATTTTCAGCCGTGTACACGATGTTGTTTCTATCTGGCAAGCCATTGGCATCCAGTCCTAACACCCATACTTTGACGGTGTTATGGGGGCCACCTTCGGATGTGAGATACCACGTCATTTCTTCGATGATCGCATTATTGAAATGTACGGCACCCATCACGCTGTTCCAGGTTCCCTGGAAACCAAGCTGCCCGTCAACAACACCATCGTCGTAGCGGAACTCAACAACGCTTGCCGGATCAACCCATGTCAGCAATGCTTCACCGGGACCAAGGTCTTCAGTGGTAACCTCTACATTGGCCGGAGGCAGAATCACATCCATCATATGGACCGTAACATCTACATCCTCATTGGTAACAACAATATCCACTGATTGTGCTACGTATCCCTGTTTGCTTATTCCGGCAGTATAGCTGCCCACCGGTAGCATGATGCTTGCTTCTCCATCAGCGTCCGTTTCCATGGTGTCGAATCCATCAATAGAGATGGTAGCGCCTTCAATGGGATCTTCATCAGCTGAATCTTCCAATACGGTGAAGTTTACGCTGAAAATATCCAGCACAGCGAAGTTGGCAGTAAGGGTAACATCCTCTGCCGGCATCTGATACTGGAAGCTGGCCTGGTCGCTAACTTCGGCACCGTCACTGTCGGTCCAGTTAATGAATTCATGGAACACATTTGGTGTGGCAGTTACAGTCACCATGTGGTCTTCGGGGTAGTTCCCTGATCCCTGCACGGTGCCGGCGTTTTCCGGATTCATTTCCAGGTTCAGGTTGAAAAAGTCCATGTCCATCGGCTGGATGAATGTGATATGGCGTGCCTGCCCGCTGACAACAGTTTCAATGAGTTGGTTATTCCGGTTAATAATGTGCACGCCACCGCTGTTGGTAACCATGATGTTTCCGTTGCCCAACTCGCGAACGCCTCTTAAACCGGTCACCACTCCATAATAGCCGATTTGTGTACCATCACTTTGGTACTCGTAAACACCGGAGGGTGATGAAAAATTGGTAACCAGGATATTTCCGTTTTCAAGTTCCTGCATTTGCTGGGGGAATGCCAGGCCGGTGGCGAACATACTGATAAAGTTGCCGTCGGTGTCGTAGCGATGAACGCCGCTGGAGCCGCTGGCGCTTACCAGGTAATCGTTAAAGTCGTTGCGGTAAACAATTGCCCAGGGGCCATTGAGGCCTCCAACGTTATTGTCAATAAAATTACCAAGATAGGCTCCTTCTGTGTCAAACATGGCCACAGAGTTGGTATTTCCCCCTCCTGCAACAGTTACCAGGAGGTTTCCGTTAGGTTTCATATACATGCCGCGGATGTTATTCAGTATGTTGCTGTCTTCCCCGCCTTGTGGTGCAAAAGTTTCTTCAAAAACGCCATCGGTGCTAAACTGCTGCACCAGGCGCATGGTTTGGTCGGAGATCAGGAAGCTGGTGCCGTTGAAGTTCCAGATCAGGTGAATGGGAGTGGTCAGATTCACATCATCACCCGGGAAGAAAAATTCATCAATGAGTGATCCGTCTTCCGGGTCAAAGGCCATCACCTTTTCATTGCTGCTTTCCGGGATCAGGAGGATACCTGTCGCCGGAATAAAGTTCAGGATGGACTCACCCCTTTCGTTGACCAGCCTTTCAGCGGCCAAAGGATCAATGCCCTGTTCTTCATAATAGGCCCAGTCAACTTCGCCATCATGATGGATGGACGTTGATGCCGGCTGCGCCAGTAAGGCCGGCAAAAAGATGATCATGCAAAGTAATGATAGTAAGCGTGCTTTCTTCATAGTTGGTTGGTTTAGATTAATAAAAACGTAACTGTAAAGCTATGCAAGATAAGAATTTTTTTAAAGAAAGTCAAATGGCAGCGAATGATTTCGGTCTTCGTCGCTATAAAACTTTATGGCTTGACCCCGGCCGGATGAGGCTTTACAGGGAGCCGGGCCATTTTGTCCACCATGAGGGAAGGATGGTTAAACTCCTTGGTGATCAGGCCTTTCAATAAATAGATACCGCTGCCGCGGAATGGATACGTTTTTGTTATGGCCGGGAAATGCACGGTGTCGAAAAATTGTCCACAATGGTCAAGGAAGCAGCCAAAATACATCACTTCATTTTTTACAGTACGCACGTATTTAGTGGTCACTAACCAACCCACCATCCTCACCTTTTTTCCTTCACAGTCCGGCATGTCACGGGCAAGGATTTCTCCCCTGAATGCGGTTTGCAACAGTTCGAAGGGTGAAACCGACACGGTAAAACCAAGCAGCTCCATCTCATCCCAGGCATCCATGATCGCGTCACTTTCCGGTGCGGGCAGTTTGAAGTTTTTCATAGGAGGTCCAAACAACAAGGGCTGGTTGTTTTTTGCTTTGCCTGTCAGCAGATATACCTGCCACAGAAGCTGTTGTTTGGGAATGCCCGTAAAACGGAATGCATTGGTGCGGATGATCAGGATCATTTGTTCTGTTCCGGCACCTGTCCTGCGGATAAAATCTTCCAGGCCAAGATAGGGACCCCGGTGTTCCCGTTCATCAACGATGCATCGGGCAATTTTGTATTCCAGGCTTTGGATGTGCACAAATCCGACGTATATGGTGCTCCCTGTTAGCCGGTTCAGGTAGTTGCTGTTGTTGACACAAGGGGGTTCGATACGGGCACCGTTTCGCCGCGCTTCGTGAAAATAGATCTCGCTCCGGTAGAACCCACCGAAGTTGTTGATTACCGCTGTGATGAACTCCAGGGGGTAATGGGCCTTTAAGTACAGACTCTGGAAGCTTTCTGCGGCAAAAGATGCGGAGTGTGCTTTGGAAAACGAGTATCCGGCAAAGGATTCTATTTGTCGCCACACCTCACCGGTAAGGTTTTCGGAATGTCCTTTGGCACGACAGCCTTCGAAAAAACGATCCACTAAGCGCTGCATCTCTTTTTTCGACCGGTATTTGCCGCTCATGGCCCTTCGCAGCACATCGGCGTCGGCCAGGTCGAGACCGGCAAAATGATGACACACTTTGATCACGTCTTCCTGGTACACCATCACACCGTAAGTTTCTTTCAACTGCTGCTCCATCACCGGATGCAGGTACTTGATGTTGCCGGGCCGGTGGCTTCGGCGGATGTATTCCTGCATCATACCCGATCTGGAAACACCCGGCCTGATGATGGAACTGGCCGCCACCAGCCCGGTATAGTCGCTGCAACTCAGCTTTCGCAGCAAGCCACGCATAGCAGGGCTTTCAACATAAAAACAGCCAATGGTTTCTCCCTGGCGCAGTAGCTCTTTTATTTTTGGGTCTTTTTTGATGATGTCCATACGGTGGATGTCGATCTGCTTGCCGCGGTTGGACCGTATGAGCTGTACGCTGTCGTTGATGTGCCCGATGCCCCTCTGGCTGAGGATGTCTATCTTTTCAAAGCCCAGTTCTTCAGCGGTGTACATGTCCCACTGCACGGTGGGCATCCCTTTTGGTGGCAGGTCGAGCGCCGAATATCGGCAGATGGGCTTTTCGGAAACGAGTACCCCGCCTGCATGAATGCTTCGCAGGTTGGGAAAGCCGTTGAGTTGACCGGCCATTTGCAGTACCTTGTCCGTTATATTGTCTGTATTGCATTGGGTGGGATGTCGCGCTGCCAGGCTGTCCATTTCGGATTTGGGCAGGCCGTAAACTTTTCCAAGCTCCCTGACGGCCGATCGGTGGTGGAAGGTGGAAATGGTACCCAGCAGGGCTGTATGCGCACGCCCGTAGCGTTTGAAAATGTAGTCAAGCACCTGGTCGCGCTCCTGCCATGAATAGTCGATGTCGAAGTCGGGTGGGGTAGAACGTTTGGGATTAATAAATCGTTCAAAATAGAGATCCAGTTCGATGGGGTCCACATCGGTGATTTGCAGGCAGTATGCCACGATGCTGTTGGCTCCGCTGCCGCGGCCAACATGATAAAAGCCGCGCGACATGGAGTAGCGGATAATATCCCAGGTAATGAGAAAGTAAGAGGAAAACCCCAGCTCATGGATGATCTTCAGTTCATGCTGCACGCGCCGTATCGCCTCTTTGTGACCTTTGCCGTAGCGTCGCTCCAGTCCCTCTCCGGCCAGCTTTTCCAGCAACACCCTGTCGTCGGCAGGGTGCCCGGTAAAGGTTTTTTTGTTTTTCAGGCTGTGGAAGCTGAAGTTGATGCTGCATTGTTTCAGCAGGTGTTCTGTGTTTTTAATGATGTGGGGAAAGACCGCATA